>NZ_JBFWIJ010000028.1:0-44081 GCF_050256055.1 Sphaerochaeta sp.
GGCCATGCGTGATCTCATAATTCTGGCAGCTTTCTACCTGATCGGGCTGCTGCTGTTGGGCTACGGCCTCTATGGGTTGCTGCAGGGGCGTAGAGAGAGGTATAAGCAAAAACAAGGAGTGTTGGTCTCCTCTGAGGATATGCTTGCGGGTTGGGGGAAGGAAGAGGAAGAGGCGAAACGATGAACCGGATTTTCTTGCTCGGTGATTCCACCTGCGCCCGGAAGAGTGACGACAAACGACCGGAGACGGGGTGGGGAATGGCCTTCCCTTCCTTGGTCGACAAGAGATGGAAGGTGGTTAATCTTGCAATGAATGGTCGGTCGACCAAATCCTTTCTTGATGAGGGCCTGTTTGCTCTCTGCCTCAAGGATCTACAACCCGGAGACTGGGTGCTTATCCAATTCGGTCACAATGACAGCAAGGAAGACGAGGAACGCCATACCGAACCGTGGACGAGTTTTCAGGACAACCTGTCCTTCATGGCTGATCAGGTGCTTGCAAGGCAAGCCCGTCCGCTTTTGCTCACCCCGATAGCCAGAAGGCGTTTCGATTCACAGGGGAATCTTATCCAGACCCATGGTGATTATCCTTGGGCGCTTCGTGAACTTGCCGGCAGAAAGGGGTATCCATTGCTTGATATGACCGAGGCAAGCGCCGATTTGCTTGCAGCTTAGGGTCCGGATGGTTCCAAGAGATTGTTCTTGCATCTCAAACCAAACCAGCATCCAAATTACCCTGATGGAATCGCTGATGATACCCATCTCAATGTAGAGGGGGCTCTGGTAATTGCCAGGATCATCTGTGATCGCTTGAGAAAGGCAATTCCCGACTGCCCGTTTCTGGGGGTTGGTAAGTCGATGGGGCAAGGTTGAACCTTCGGGTTGGGGATCTTGGTATCCACATACAGTTTTTGCTATTTAACTAACGGGTTTTTGGACACCTATGCTATGCTGTAGCTAATTCATGTAGGGAGGAAGTACTGTGAAACGGAATGCAATGAAGAAGACCCTTGCTGTTCTGGTGATGGTCATGCTCGGTTTCAGTTTGTTTGCCCAGAATACGAGTTCGGGGAGTGTAAAACTCACCGCAGCATATGGTACCGGTCTTGAAGCAAAGTTGGATGCAGCCTATCAGGTCAAGATTCCGATGTTGGTGGGAGACGGCGCATTGTTCAGTGGGAACAATCTGAAAGTCAAAGCTGGATTGGGTCTTTCCCCGATTGCCGGAACCTTCACCCTGGATGCTGTGCTTACCCCGATGGCGGTCTTTGAATTCAGCCTCGGTGGCGGGGTGGGGACCGGTTGGGATTTTGATCTCATGAGCCTGAATGGTCTGAAGATTGCCAGCGGCGGCATCGGTTCTCCGCTTGCTTCCGATTCTCTCGGCGGTTTGTATTATCTGGGAAAAGCCGGAGCGGCCTTCCAGTTCGATACCGGGGCCGTTTTCAAAGGTGATTGGATGAGCGTCGTCATCCGGTCCTATCAGGAGCTCAACTATAAAGGATACAGTGCTGCCGATGCTTCCATTGCCTGGGAATATGAGAACGGGGGCTCCATGGTGAATGGGTTTAACTACAAGGGTGAATACGTGTTGGGATACCAGATGCCTTTGATGGTAAATTTTGTTGGGTTGCAATTGGAAACCTACCGCTACGACCTTTTCGGGACAAAGAGTGATTTGGTTGGGGATTTGAGCATTCTGGCGAACACGCAGATCAATGACCAGTTTTCCGTGCTGACGGCCATCCAGCTCACCAATTACGTGAAAGAGACCGATACAACCAGGGTAATCACCAAAGTGGATCCAAAATTCAAGCGTGTTGCACTTATTGCAAGTTATGCTTTCTAAACGATTTTGACACTTTTGACTATTTTTCGATACTACGGTATCTTTCCAGTATGGATCACACCCCGGTTTCCCAGAGATCCGGGGTGTTTCATACCAAACCAGAAGAGAAGTTATTGGAGGGATGAATGAAAACGAATCGCCTTGCTGATGCAATCCGCATATTAAGTATGGATGGTGTACAGAAAGCCAACTCCGGACACCCAGGTGCTCCGATGGGTATGGCCGATATCGCTGAAGTTTTGTGGCGCAAGATCATGGCACACAACCCAAAGAATCCACAGTGGGCAAACCGTGACCGTTTCGTGCTTTCCAATGGGCATGCCTCAATGTTGCTGTATTCACTGCTGCATCTCAGCGGGTATGACCTGAGCATCGAGGACCTGAAGCAGTTCCGGCAGCTGCACAGCCGCACTGCAGGACATCCTGAATACAAGTTGACTCCGGGAGTTGAGACTACCACCGGACCGCTTGGGCAGGGAATCGCCAATGCCGTCGGTATGGCTCTGGCTGAAAAGATGCTCGCAGCCCAGTTCAATAAGGAAGGTTTCCCGGTTGTCAACCACTACACCTATGCGTTCCTTGGTGATGGTTGCATGATGGAAGGCATCAACCATGAAGTAGCTTCGCTCGCTGGAACCTGGAAGCTTGGCAAGCTCATTGCCATCTACGACAACAACGGCATCTCCATCGATGGGGAAGTGAAGGGCTGGCTTACCGAGGATACCGCCAAACGTTTCGAGGCATATGGCTGGCAGGTGATCAGGGATGTGAATGGGCATGACTCCGATGCAATTCAGAAAGCCATTTCGGCCGCTCGGTATGAGACCTCCAAACCTTCCTTGATCATGTGCAAGACCACGATCGGCTACGGTTCTCCCAACAAGGGTGGAAAGGAATCCTGCCATGGGGCACCCCTCGGAGCAGAAGAGGTCGCCCTCGTCCGCAAGCAGTTGGACTGGGAGTACAGTGAACCGTTCTTTGTTCCCGAGGATATCTATCAGGCTTGGGATCAGACGGAACGGGGTGGAAAGCTTGAGAGTAAGTGGAACGAGCTATACAAGGCCTATCAGAAGGCTTATCCGGTTGAAGCCGCAGAGTTGAAGAGAAGACTCGACGGCGAATTCCCTGTCGATTGGGAGAAGACATTCAACGAAGTGGTACAGCAGTGGCAGACGGAAAAGGTGAAGGTGGCAAGCCGCAAAGCAAGCCAGATGACCCTTGATGTTCTGGGCAAGCTGCTTCCCGAGCTGGTTGGAGGATCGGCTGACCTTTCTCCCTCCAACCTTACCCAGTGGAAGGGTGTGCAGGACTTCGATGTTGCTACCGGAAAAGGGACTTACCTCCGCTTCGGTGTCCGTGAGTTCGGCATGACGGCCATTCTCAACGGTCTTTCCTTGCATGGCGGCTTCCTTACCTATGGGGCAACCTTCCTGATGTTCATGGAGTATGCACGCAATGCGCTTCGGATGTCTGCCCTCATGGGACTGCGCAATGTCATGGTCTTTACCCATGATTCCATTGGGCTTGGCGAAGACGGTCCGACCCACCAGCCGGTTGAACAGATCGCCAGCCTGCGCATGACGCCGAACATGGTGACATGGAGACCCTGTGACGCAGTGGAGACTGCTTGTGCTTGGAAGAGCGCAGTCAAACGGACCAACGGTCCGACCTCCTTGTTGCTCAGCCGCCAGAATCTGGCTCCGCAGGAGAGAACTGAAGACCAGCTTTCCCAGATTTCCAAGGGTGCATATGTGCTCTATGAGTCTGCTGCAAAGCCGCAGGTCATCCTGATCGGAACCGGTAGTGAGGTTTCCCTCGCACTCGAGGCCGGAAAGAAGCTTGCTTCTGAAGGAAAGTCGGTACGTGTTGTTTCCATGCCCTCTCCTGAGGTCTTCGAGATGCAGGACGCTTCCTATAAGGAAGCAGTGCTTCCTGCCTCGGTGAAAGCACGTGTTGCTGTCGAGGCCGCTTGGACGGATTACTGGTACAAGTATGTCGGTCTTGATGGAAAGGTCATCGGCATGCACAGTTTCGGTGAGTCCGGTCCTGCCGACCAGCTTTATGAGTACTTCGGCATTACCGCCCAGAAGGTCTACGAAGCCGCGGTTTCACTGCTGTAAGGCATCTAGAATCAAACAAAATCAGCCCGCGTTCCTTTGGGGATGCGGGCTGATCTATTTGCTGGATCTACTTTATGAAAACCTTGGGAAAGCTGGTATCTCCAGCAACTCGGAGACCCAGGTCTCGGCAAGATCGGGGAGAGCCTTATACGGTTGCCCGATCAGTCGCTTCAGACAGGATGACAACTTGAGCTGCTTAACCCACCGTTCAGGAATTCCTGCTTTGCTTACAAAGGCTCCTGCCAGTGCCCCATAGATGGCTGCATTGGTATCGGCATCTCCTCCACGCATGATCACATCGATCATACCTTCCTCGAAGGATGATGCATTGAGGAGGGTATAGAAGGCCAATTGGAAGGCAACCAAAACCCAGCCTCGTAGATTTCCGTCAATCCCTTCAGGGGGTTCGGTTGCAGCAGCTTTCAGTGCCGTCAACACTTCAGGTCGGGTGACATAGCTGGGGGCGGCTTCTAGGAGATATGCGTAGACTTCATGTATGGTCCATCCTTTGCTGATGGCAAGACTGAGTGCGAAAGCAGTCAGGCGGTTGCAATCACGGCAGACGGGATTCACATGCGTGACACTGCAGTCAAGATCACTGAGATGCATGAGGTCGGGGATGGAGAGTTTGCTTCCCAGGATTCCCAACGGGGCTATGCGCATGAGAGCGCCATTTGCTTGGCTGCTGGGGTTGAAACGTTCGTCCAAGGCCCCGAAAATGGTAATCCCGATGTCCAAAGGCCCTGCATCACGCCATTTGCGATACGCATTAAGTACCGCCTGTTTGGAATACGTGCCATGTTGGAGGACGGATTCGATCATCATAATGGCCATTTCGCTGTCGTCCGTCACTTCTCCTGCTTCACCGATAAAACGGGGATTCTGATCCATGTCCCGAATTCCTTGGGGGAATTGTTTCTGGACCTGTTTCCCCATTTTGAACTCGGTTTGCGCCCCAAAGGCGTCACCGACGAAACTTCCCAGCAAGGACCCGAGTGCTCGATCATGGACTGTAGTCAAATGCGCGTCTCCTTTTTATACAGTGTAGCACAGAGAAGCCCGAGAGACAGGATATCTCATCTGATTGGCAAGCATAATTTGTAAGAATGGAGGAATAGCCTAGGGGTGGAGGATGATAGGATGCTTTTCGGTTACTTGCCATTGTCTCCCCAGTATCACATCCTCGCAGCCCAGATTCTGGTTGTGTCGGATGAGGTGCAGCTGTTCAGTATGAAATTTACGATGACATGTCGGGCATAGACACAGCAGGTTGTCCAAGCTGTCGGGGCCTTCCTGATACAAGGGGAGTATATGATGGGCATCGGCGTTGAGGAAATGCCATTGTGCACTTCTGGGGAGGGTTGCCAGCCAACCTGGTCGATACACACGAGTTTGGCAGATTTGGCATTGGAAGTCATACAGGCATTTGACCGCTTCCTTCAAGGCTGCATCGCTTACGTGGTAGTGGTGCTTTCCCAGTTTCACCGCATGTTTCTTCGGATCGAGTGTTGCCAATGCTCTCAGTTGATCATCGATTTGTTGCTCATCGGAACTGTTCACCAGCGTATGCAGTACCCAATAGGAGGCTTCCACCTGTTGGGTCTGATAGTCTGGATCATGCTCTTTCGCCAGAAGGACTGATACCTCCTCTTCTTGTGGATGGCTTTGATGCCAATCGCGCAGGTAACAATAGATGAGTGCATAGGCAGGGTCCTGGTCGCTTTGTGCAAGCAACAGGGAAAGGGCATAGGACATCGGGCATTGGTCGAAGAAGTTGTGATGCGCTTCGTTCAATCCCAGATAATGGGCGATTCCCATTGATTGCCAACCATGGGAATGAGCTCCATCCAGATTCAGGCAGAGGGTGTCGAGTTCCCGAAATCCGTTGGAGGTGAACAACCAATGGTACACTACCGAACTGCGCTCTGCATCAGTATACAGGGAGAACTCTCGTTTTCGGCTTGATTGCTGCAAGGGTGGGAACGCCTTCATGGGTGTATGGTAGCAGCCTGTTGTCGGCTTTGCCAGCCTATTGTTTTGCCTAAGGTTCCATTTCTTCGGTTTTCTGCTTCTCCAAAGCTTTCATTCGGTGCTCGTCCCGGTAGATGACCGGGCTGGCTCCAAAGAAGAAATCCTCTTCAACCGCTGTCCGTTCCATTTTCAGGAGTTCCTTGGCAATGGTGGTGACATTCCGCTTGAACGTCGGGCTGTTGATTTCCTCAACGGTCTTCCCTCGCTGTTTGCGATAATGCGAGTAATGCTTCCAAAGGCTGTTGGTGATCTTGGCAGTGGTGGAAGGTCGGCGCAGCAGGTCCAGAACCTGTGACCGGAAGGTTGGCTCAAACTCGGCGAAGTCATTTTTGGAGAGAGATGCGAGGGTGCGTCCCATCCCCCGAGCCCAGGTGTTGTCCAATTCCTGGCAAAGGAACTTGAGTGCATACCAACTCTCATAGAGCTCCTGCATGGAGTGGAGAGGATGACTTGCAAACCAGTGGAAGGCCAACAGCCTTCTTCTCCAATCCCACCACTTCAAGGGGCTTTGGAGGTCGCTTGAGGGGATGAGAAAGAATCCTTCGTCCAAAAGAAGTGCCCCAAAGACTCCTGGAGGGTTTCCTCGTTTGGTGTTCTTCAAAGTGGTCCGATATACCCCGCAAGAAGGACTTCCGTCCATATAGATGAAGGCTTTGACGTTGCATCGTTGGAGTACCTGCAAACATTCCAGGGAACCTTGCTTCATCTCCTTGGTGACCAGACGTCCGGTGCGGTTCTTCACTTCTGCTTCCCCGCTCCAAACCTGCTCCCCATTCCCTCCTGAAAGATGCACCGGGTCGCGGGTGATGCCCAGCCCTGCCTGACACTCCGGGCAGAGGGGGAAGAACGTGAAGTCGTTCTTTTCCCTTCCCAGGGAAGAAAGGACGTCGATTCCTTTGCCATTATACCGAACCGGGCCTCCCATGGCACACAAACTGATGCCGATGGGTATCTTTTGGGTAAGGATGATAGGTTTTTGTTCCATGGGATTCCCCCTCTTAAGCAAAGTGTAGCATTGCAGAAGGTAATCGCAAATTAGTTTTTTTGCATTGTCATTTCTGTTGTACCATGGAAGGTAAGGAGATCCCAATGCGTAATCCACAGTTCATAGCCGTTCACCGTGGTGGATTGTTGAAGAAGGAAGATCACAGTGCTTTGTTGTTGTGGGCGCTTGACTGCACCAATCATCTGCTTGAGCGCTGTCCGTTTTCTTTGGATCCTATTCTGGAGCAGGCCCTGGAAGTAGGGTATCGTTGGACAAAAGGAGATGCCACCACCGGAGAAGCAATGCAGGCAAGCAGGGCTGTCCATCGGTTTGCCCGAACGGTTGAGGATCCTGCCTATACCTTGTTTTGTCGTTGTATAGGGCAGGCGGTGGCTACCGCCCATATGGCTGACCATTGTATGGGACCGATCTGGTATGGACAGAAATTGTTTGATCTATGTGGGTTGCCCTATCAGCAAGAAGTACAATGGCAAGCCAAGCGGTTGTATGAACTCTGCCCTTCCCTGTATACGGTGGTGCAGGAAGAAATGAGAGTACGGCATCTGGTGAAATGACGGAATTTCTGTACATTCTTCTTTTTTTTAATCGATTCCTGGATCTCATGAAAAAATCTGTACTGCCTTTTCATTGCATGACGTTCCTGCACTATTTGCTCATAAATGTCAAAAAAAGATACCCAATGTCAATGTAATCTTCCTGTTCTTCTGCTAGGATAGGGAAGAAAATGCAACTATTGATAGGAGGTAGGGAATGAAGGAAACTCGTATCTGCATTGTCGGCGGAGGTGGTCGACTTTGGGCCATTCAGTTCATGAAGGATCTTGCGTACAACACCATGACCCACGGGACATTGGTTCTGTACGATATTGATAAGGAAGCCGCCCGGAATAACGTTGCGGTAGCACATCAGATTATGGCAGTCAACAACAGTGAGGGACGTTTCAACGTCGTGGCTGTTGATGATTTGGGTGAAGCCTTGACTGGTTGTGATATGGTCATCATCTCGATCGAGCCGGGAAAAACCGAGTGCCGGTATGGTGATTTGGTGCTTCCCGAGGAATATGGGATTCTCCAGAGTGTTGGGGATACCACCGGTCCCGGTGGGATCATGCGTGCACGCCGGGCGTTGCCCCTGTTCTTTGATCTCGCCAAACATATTGAGCAATTCTGTCCCGATGCCTGGGTGATCAACTATACCAATCCGATGACGCTTTGCACTGCGGCGCTGTACAAAGCATTTCCGGACATCAAAGCCCTCGGGTGCTGCCATGAGGTATTCCATACCCAGAATTTCCTTGCGAAGAAGGTCAGTCAGTGGTTCGATGTCCCGGTTCCCGATCGCAGGGAGATCAAAATTGATTTGACGGGGGTGAACCATTTCACGTTTGTAACCAAGGCTTTTTGGCAAGGGCATGATCTTATGGAGAAATTGGTTGCTGAACTCGGGGATCCCCAGTTGCTTGCCGATGAGACCGCGATTGCCCACAAACGTCTTGCTGAAGAGAAATGGTTCGATTGCGATCAAAAGATTGCATTGAGCTTCCTTAGAGACTTTGGTGCATTGGGTGCTGCCGGTGACCGACATTTGGCTGAATTCGTTCCTTGGTTCCTTACCAGCGATGAGAATCTCCATACTTATGGAGTTATTCGTACTCCATATTCCTGGCGTCTGAGTCAAGCGAAGGAAAAGCGGGAGCGTATATTCAAGGATGAAGACCTGAAGGCTTCGCTTTCCGATGAGGAAGGGGTGGATATCATGCGTTGCTTGATGGGGGACAAAACGATGGTCACCAACATCAATCGACCAAATGAGGGTCAGATCAGTTACTTGCCGAAGGGAAGGATTGTGGAAAGCAATGGAGTCATTTCCGAAGACTCAATCCGCCCGATTGTAGCAAATGATCCCCCGCTTGCCATCCAAAACCTGGTCAGACAGGTCAGCGATGTACAACAGATGACGTTGGATGCAATCTACAACGGCGATGATGATCTTCTGTTTACGGCATTCCTCTCCGATCCTCTGATGAAATTGCCTAGGGATACAGCTCGCGAATTGTTTGAAAAGATGCTCGAGGCCTGCAAACTGGAGTATTGATTCCCACAGTGACAGGGGAATCTGGTTTGCTGACTTGTGCCTCCTTTTGGAGCCGGTCATTAGCCTGAATACCTAACATACTGGCCAAGGATTGGATCAAGTCCTTGGCCAGATTTGGTTTTACCCCGAACCGTATATACCATCCAACGAAAATAAAGCATTCTATCGCTTAGCCAAGATTGCTCGTGTTTCGTTGCAGCTTAGAATTCCGGCGCTTAGTTCCACTTCCTAATACTGGGATGAAAGTATAAAAAATTTTGAAAGCTATGTAGATATAGGGTTTTTTCTCGACTGTACTTGCCTGATCTGAAATGATTGAACCTGTCAGTACAGTGGTCTTGAAAAAGTAAAGCTTGTTCTCTTCCTATTGCAGGATTATGCTGCTGGTATGGTGTATGCAAACCAATATCTATCGTTAAGGAATTATATATGAGCATGCGTTTCCGCTTTGATGAACTCCCATCAGCCGATTTGTATGTCGATGCAGTGTATGAAGGAGGGGAAGTTTCAAACTTATCGTCCGAGCCTTTGCGCAAGTTGTTTCCAAAATTAGGAACCAGCGGAGGGTTTCGGAAAGTAAATAGAAATGATGGTAGCGGGAAACCTGCATATGTGGTGCTCTATACATCGATGGAAGAACTGGAATGGCCTGATTATTTGGATGAAGAGACTGGGGTGTTCAGATATTACGGTGACAATCGACAGCCGGGAAGAAATATCACAGATACAAAGTTACGAGGAAATGCACTGTTGGAGGAGGTGTTTGGGAAACTCCATATGTTTTCTGATTTATCTGACATCCCACCGTTTTTTGTGTTCAAGAAAACGGGCAGGGGACGTGATGTGCAGTTTCTCGGCCTTGCCGCACCAGGGAATCCAAGAATTTCTCCTGATAAGGATCTCGTTGCATTTTGGCGAACTATGAAAGAATATCGCTTCCAAAACTACGAAGCATATTTTACCATCCTTGATACAAAGAATTCCATTATATCAAAACAATGGCTCGAATCGCTTATTTACGATCATGAACATAGTCTACGGTTTGCGCCTCCTGCATGGAAGGAATTCATAGCTTTTGGACGAGATGGCATCTCTGCTTTGAAGGCAAAGCGAATTCTCGATATACCTACACGTTATGAACAATTACAGAGTGATGAAGAAGGAAATCGATGCATCGATGTAATTCGGAATTTTTTTAAAACAGATCCATTCGGGTTTGAACGTTGTGCTGTTGATTTGGTTTCCAAGATGGATACACGGTTTGTAGGTTTTGATTTAACCAGACCTTGGCGTGATGGTGGAAGAGATGCGCTTGGTTATTATGTGATTGGCACAGGGGGAAAGGCAAATCATCCTTTGCGTATAGACTGTGCTTTGGAAGCAAAATGTTACGGGCAGAAAAATGCTGTCGGTGTCAGACAGATGAGTCGACTGATTTCAAGGATTCGATATCGACAATTCGGAATCATTGTAACTACCAGTTTTGTTGATTCTCAAGCCTATAAAGAGGTCGTGGAGGATGGGCATCCAATTCTAATTGTTACGGCATCTGATATAGGCACAATTTTACGAAACAATTCAATTAACACAAGTAATGTAAATAGTTGGCTTAGCTCTCTTCATGCATGACATTGCGGCATAAAGAGAGCATAACCGAATTATATCCTAATAATCTTCTCGAACCCCAAATTCTGCGTTTTCGACCCAACGATGGGGGCGGGTGACCAACTTGAGGATTTCTTCAAGAATTGCATAGTGTTTCTGCTCTTCTGCCAGGATCTGGTTCAGCGCTTTCTTCTCGGCATCAAAGACGACAGTCGGCAGCTGTTCCTTATAGAAATCTATGCTTTTCTTTTCGATCGCCAAAGCCTCTTCATATGCTGGTATCTGGTCTTCTTCCGGGGAGAATGCATCAGGGTTGAATGCTCTGAAAATGGTCTTTGCTGTTTCAATAGCAGTCGAACTCACCGAGATGGGAGCATTCCGTTGCTGAAGGGCACGAAAAATATTCTCATGCTTCTTCTCATCTTCCGCAAGCATGGAAAAGATATTTGCAAATCCGTCCGAAGAGGTCTTCTTTGCAAGTTCGGTATAAAACTGAGCGCCATCCTCTTCCAGTTTGATTGCTACTTCAAATAAGTCCATAAATGCCTCCTAATGTCATAGAGTATAAGTAGGATCAGGGATTGTAGCAAGGTTTACCAGCTGTCGGAGCAAAAGATGATAATTCTTTGGTAGTCCGCGTAACCTGAAACATTGCACCCTTCAAGGTGTATGAATTTACTATATTGAATTGCCTGTCCTACAGTAAATACAACTCATGCTCTATGAAGAGATCAACCAATTCAGCATCGAATTGGGTGCCAGAGAAGAACTTCAGTTCCTCAATGGCAATCTCGGTGGGGAGAGCTGAACGGTAGGCACGGCTGCTGGTCATTGCATCGAAGGCATCAGCAAGACTTACAATCTTGACCTCCAGAGGAATCTGATCACCTTTCAGCCCATCAGGATAGCCAAGACCGTCGATTCGCTCATGATGACTCCGTACGATGGGCATGTACCGCTTGAACAGCGGAAGATGGCTGATGATCCGCTCCCCCGCCTCGGGATGCGTTTTGATCTGCGCATATTCCTCTTTGGTGAGGGAAGTGGTCTTATTCAGGATATCTTCGGGAATGCTGATCTTGCCGATGTCATGCAGCAATGAACCGCCTTCCAGAATTTCCAATGTCTCCGGGGGGAGGTTGAGGACCCTGCCCAAGGCTACCGACAGTGTCCGCACCCGACTGCAGTGTCCTTTTGTATATGCATCTTTCTGCTCGATCGTCTCACTGAAAGCCTGCAAGGTTGCCACCGTAGCATCCTTCAGGGCAGAAAGCGCCAGCTGCAGCTCCTGCTCCAGCTTGAGCATGTGCGCCTTGCTTTTATCTTCTTCCGCATGTTGCTGTTTTTCTTGCTCAGCATGGTCCAACACTCGTTTCACACACGATACCAACGTCTCACGATGCACTGGTTTTGCCAAGTAATCTACCGCTCCCATACGGATCGCCTTCATGCCGGTATCCAGATCATTGAAGGCGGTGATCATGACCACCGGGATCTGCGGGTAACTGACATGGATCATATCCAAGAGCTCAAGGCCGGTGAATCCAGGCATCTTGATATCGAGCAACAGAAGATCCACATCCTGGGCACGGGTTCGCAGCAACGCCAACAATTCGTTGCCGTCCTCACATGCAGTAACCAGGTATCCTTCCTTGCGAAGCATGATCTGAAGTATTTTTCGGATAGCAGGATCGTCATCAGTAGTCACAATATGTCTAGTCATCTCAAGCATCTCCGTATCGTCGGTCCTAGCAAGGGATCAAGAATGGGGTGGTTTTCTTATACTCACCATACTGAGGGAATAGTCTGGGAAACAAGATGACATCCTCAAACACGATCAAAAGGAAGTTGCACGCTATGAACCCAAAACCTACCAACACGATAGGAGCATACCAGAAATATACAATAACGCACAAGGTAAAGATGGTATACCACCAAAACCCCGGATGTCGACAGAAAGCATACGTACCTTTTGTATACAGCGTGCCGTCGGCATGCCCCTTCAGCGGTATTTCCACCAATACCGAGTAAATCAATAGGAGAAGGGAGGCCCCCATTCCGAAAATGAGGACAATTTTGAAGGGGGTGGAAAAAGGAGACTGATAGGTGTAAAACAGAAACGGAAAGGGCAGGGCGGTAACAAAAAAACCCAGGTAGAGAACCCTGCTGAGAAGGTGATGTTTGTACAATAAAGCAATATCGTATAGGGCCGCCAGCAAATATCCACAGGCTCCCAGTAAAAATAGTTTGATTAACTCCATAATTTGCTTCTATAATAATACAAATTTCTTGCATTTGAAAGAAAAATAGAGGAATCCTCATGATCATTGATGTTTCAACCATAATTCCTGCGGTGGCCTGTGTTTTATATGTCTCATTCGTCATATTCGGTTTCCTCCAATACAAGAAGGATCGCTTCTACTGGTCGTTTCAGCTGTATATGATTTTTGTTTCCATCTGGAGCTTCGGGTCCATGATGATGCACCTCAACAGTTCCATCCTTACCCCGTTGTTCTGGAACCGTATCATGCTCATAGGCCTGCTCTCCGTACCCTATGCACTCAGCAGCTTTGTCGTGGACATTCTGGAGATTCATCAAAAGACGATCCGTACCATTCTCAAGTTCAGTTACATCCTCATCATCCCCCTCATGTATCTCAATTTCACCGGAAACATCGTCCATGCTGCCGGATTCACCAGTGATGGCGTATTCTATTATGACTTGGCCTCCGGCGCGCTGGGTGCTTACAGTTTCAGCTATGTCTATCTGATCCTTACCTTGGTCTTGTTGCTCTTCGGTTCACGCATCCGCTCCTCCCAACAGTTCCAGAAGAATCTGCTCCTCCCCTTGATCGGGGTGGTCATCATGCTCATCGGCATCTTCATGAACGTATTCCCCGAGCTCGGGCGCTATCCCATAGACATCTTTGCGGCTACCATCAATGCTGTCTTGCTCTTCTACACCATTTACAAATACAAGTTGATCAACTACTCACGATTCGGCCTTTCGATCATCTACTCAACGCTCCTTGCCATAGCCGCCTCGGTGGTCTATTACCTGATCATCAGCTTTATCAAAGTCTTCAACAGCAATTTCGCCCCGGGCAACATCTTCCAACTCTCTTTCATCCTGGGCATTGCAACCGTCCTGATCATCTATCCTCTGAAGAATCTGGTGTCCTACTTGGTTGACAACGTCATCATTCCCAAACGTCACCCCTACCAGATGACGATCAAGAAGCTGAGCAAGCGTCTGACCACCATCGTCAACCTGCATGAATTGGGCGATGAGGTGGTGCAGAATCTGAGTAGTGGAATGAAGACCGAGTGGGTTGTGTTCATCGCCAAGCGCATTGATGACGGACAAAAGTTCTATCTGGTGGCAAACAACAATTGCCCGACCAACCGGAGTATTGGAACGGAAATATCGTTCTCCTTCCCCCCCGCCATCGAAGAACGTCTTGAAGCCTGTAAACGTGAGAACGTATCATCGGTCATCAATGTGGATCCGGATGAACAACGTCTTGAAGTCAGCTCCCATCTTCCCCCCGCCGATGTCTTGATTCCACTGGTATTCCGAAAGCAGATCGCCGGCTACATACTCATCGGGTATGACCATACCAAAGCCCTGATCAGTGAAATTGAACGAGAAGCACTGGAAATTCTTGCCGCGCAAAGCAGCCTTTCCTTGGAAAACGCCCTCAGTTTTGAACAGTTGCGCATCCAAGGTGATGAACTGACCATGAGCAAGAATAAGTTGGAAGCCATCTTCAATGGGATCGCTTCCCCTGTTTGCTTGATCGACATCGATTATACCATACAGGAAGCCAATACTGCGGCGGTCAGCTTCTTTGGAGAGAACCGGGAAAGCATGATCGGAAGCAAATGCTATCGTGCATTCTTCCACCGCAATCGTCCCTGTCCGTTCTGCCAAGGACTTGAGTGCATCCATACCGGGGTCCTGCAGGAAACCGAGGCCGATGTATCCGACCAGGTATTCTCCTTCCAATTCCATAGTGTCCGTTCACCGGACAAAACCAAAAGTGTATTCATTGAGATCATCAACGACATCACCGAACAGAAGCATATGCAGGAAGAATTGGTCCGTACCGAGAAAATGGCCGGTATCGGAACCTTGGCCGCCGGAATCGCCCATGAATTGAATAATCCTTTGGCCGGCATCGTCGGTACTGCCGAGATCATGCTCTCCGAATTGGAGGAAGCCAACCCCCATCATGAATACGTCCAGGACATTCTTTCCTATTCCAAGACGGCCAGCGATGTCATCAAGGAACTTTCCATCTACAGCAGAAAGGAAGAAGTGAAGAAGACTGAACCCGTGGAATTGGTACGGGTATTGGAATTCTCCCTCCGTCTTGCCCTGCGCGGTGTTGATTCCCAGAACATCCGGGTCGAGCGCAACTACCATGCCCTGCCCACGATTGAAGCCAATGAAGGGGAGCTCCAACAGCTCTTCCTCAACCTCATCGTCAATGCCATCCAGGCGATGGATGGAGATGGGAAACTTACCCTCACCTGCTTTGAAAAGGACGGCTTTGTGCAGATCAAGGTGATCGACACCGGGTGCGGTATTCCTGAAAAGTACATGAGTCAGATTTTCACTCCCTTCTTCACGACCAAGGCACCGGGAAGCGGCACCGGCCTCGGGCTCTCCAACTGTTACAACATCGTCGAGAAAATGGGCGGCCGAATCAGGGTCAAGAGTGAGGAACATGTAGGGTCGGAATTCACCGTCATCTTCTCCCTCGATGAGGAAGGCAAGGAAATCATCCGGTTCAGCATGGCAAGCGACCAGAACAGCATGAATGACGTCTTCTTCATCCAACGCAAGGTGTTGGTCGGGGAGAAAGGCTACCTGGAGGAGTCGATCCATCGCAAAGTCGATGAGAAAGCGATGCATATCCTTGCTTTCAGGGGTCTGCAACCGGTTGGAACAGTATCTCTGATGACCAGTGAGCATTTCTGGCCGCTTCCCATCAACAAGTACTTTGACATCCAATCGGTGTTGAAGACCAAGAAATGTGCTGAGATCATCCGTCTCGCCGTACTGCCGGAAATGCGCAACACCAGTGCCTCGATCGGCTTGATCATCTTGGTCTTCCTGTTGGCAAGGGCTACCGGAGTCGAGGAATTGATCATCGATGTCTTCGCTGATGATACCAAAACCATCAAGCTGTACAAGAAATTCGGGTTCGTCGAGGTCGGCTCATACAACTCGCCGTCTGCCGTGACCGTCATGGTCCTGCAGAGCAAATCCACGCTTGAGAAGGACCGCAGTCAACTCAGACATTTCGTCAGGCCTCTGTTCAACCGACTCAGACCGTTGTTTGATTTCGGTCCCTACACCAAGGCAGTCCATGAGGAAATGGATCGCATCCTCAGTGCAGACACCGAGGAAGTGCAGGAAGCACAGGAAAGCCAGGTCATCTAGGACGAGACCGTAAAGACCTTCTGGGTGGGGTAAGCGAACTCGATTCCCTCAGCGGCGAATGTCTTTAAGAGCTTCAAGTTGATTTCTTGTTGTACATCCATAAACAACGTGTAGTCGGAAGAAGGGATGTAGTAGACCGTTTCAAAGGCCAGAGCTGAAGCACCCAATGTCTGGAAATGGGAACGGTCGCATACCACCTCCTGTGCCGATTCCACCGAAGCGATGATTTCTTTGATCAAGGAAGGCACCTTCTCCACTTTCCTGAGGTCGGTTTCATACGGGATGGTCGTACTCATCACCACCCTGCGCCGTTGCATTTTCTTGTAGTTGTGGATACGGCTCTTGGTGAGATCGGAATTGGAGATGATCAGAATTTCCCCGCTGAGTACCCTGATTCTGCTGCTCTTGATGCCGATCTTCTCCACCACACCGGCTTTGTCATCGAATACAATGAAATCACCCAAAGCAAACGGCCGGTCGAAGAAAATGACAAAGTAGCTGAACAAATCTCCCAGAATCCCTTGGGCGGCGATTGCAACGGCAATGCCGCCGACGCCAAGGCCGGCAAGAGCGGTTGATACATTCACTCCCAAATTACTGAGCAGCACCAAAAAGCCGACCACCCAGAGCAGCAACTTGATGAAGGAAATCAAAGGTCTGAGGTTGTTCTCCTGTTCGTGCGTGGCATATTCCTTTTCAAAGTACTTGGAGAAACTCAGTTCCAGTCCTTTATTCAGAGACCGTACGATGATGACGGTCATCACCAGGGCAAAAAGGATATGCACTACTTTCTGGATCTCCTCGGCGAATGAGATCCTACGCAAAGATATGGAAAGAATTCCAAGAAACAACAACGGGATGGCTATGCGCTTGACGAAACGCAGCAGCGGCAGCGAACCCGCACGAACCTTGGTCTCATCCTGCATCTTGAGCGCCTCGAGCTTGGTAATCCGTTTGCCCAACAGGGCGTTTGCCGACAACAGCAGGACGGTTGAAACCGCCAAAAGCAGGATCGAGGGCAGGTAGTCAGTTCTCACGATTTCGAAGAATTTGGTGATATATTCCATACCTTCACTATACTATACTTTCTGCTTGGCTTCCATCGAGAAAGTCGGAGCGGAATTTATAAGAAAATGTCAGAAAATGGGGATAATATGGCGACGTTTTTTTGCCTTGGTGATACACTACCCGCGATGGCCTAGTAGAGTAGAAAAGACCGGTGGTTAGGCCTTCAAGGACGATTTTTTATGGGACAGTTCAATACTAACGATCGTGTTATTATTGATGATGTCGAGCCTCCGCTTATACGGAGCGGCGCACCGGAAGGTACGCCGAAACCCCATCACCAGAACAGTGGCCTTTCAAACTCCAGATACCCTTTGGAAGGCAGAATCGAACAGTTCAGGAAGACCTATTTCCCGGACGCGACCGATGCGATGTGGAATGACTGGCATTGGCAGCTTTTCCATCGGATCACCACCTATCAGGATCTTTGTCGGTTTCTTACTCCCACCAGCAGCGAAGCAGAAGCCCTTCTGCATGCCGACACGCTGTTTCCCTTCTCCGTTACCCCGTATTATTTGAGTTTGATCGATCCTTTGGACAGCAATAGCGCCCTCAGAAAGACTGTCATCCCTTCCATAGAGGAATCGTATGTACAGCAAGGCGAAAGTCAGGACCCTCTTTCTGAAGAGCATACTACTGCGGTAAAAGGGGTGGTGCATCGGTATCCCGATCGGGTCCTGTTCCTTACCACAAGTTTCTGTTCAACCTATTGCCGGTACTGCACCCGTTCGCGTATGGTCGGCGGGCATACCGAACCCCTGCAGAAATACTGGGAGGGTGCGTTGGACTATATTCGTGAGCACAAGGAAATCAGGGATGTAATCGTCAGCGGAGGGGATCCGCTCACCCTCAGTGACGAAAATATTGACTACCTGCTCTCCCAACTCTCCAGCATTGAGCATGTTGAAATGATCCGTCTCGGCACCAAGGTCCCCATGGTCCTTCCCCAACGGATCAACGACAGCTTGCTTTCCGTCCTTCGCAGGTACAAACCCCTGTATCTCAGCATTCATGCCACTCATCCGGATGAATTGACCAGGGAAACCGACCGTGCCCTCAATGCACTTGCCGATTGCGGTATAGTCATGGGAAGCCAGACGGTTCTGCTCAAGGATGTCAACGATTCGGTTGCCACATTGACCGAGCTGTTCCATAAGCTGCTCCGTTCCCGGGTCAAGCCGTATTACCTCTATCAGTGCGACCCCATCCTTGGTTCCGGGCATTTCCGAACAACCGTGGACAAAGGCAAGGAATTGATGCAAGGCATCCGAGGGTTTACCAGCGGCTATGCCGTTCCCCAGTATGTCATCGACACCCCGGGAGGAGGGGGCAAGGTGCCCATTCTACCTCAGTATGAAGTTGGCCAGGATGACCGATACCTGTATCTGCGCAATTACGAAGGGAAGATTTTTACCTATCCCACAACCAGGGAGTGTGCATCGTGCTCGTCGGATTGACGTATGATTTGAAGGATGAGTACCTTGCCCAAGGCTTTGATGCGGAATTGGTAAGCGAATGCGACAGCCCGGTTACGATCAACGCCCTGGAGAAGACCCTCCGTGATCTGGGGTATGAAACCGAGCGGGTCGGGAATCTCCAATCCTTGGTGCAGGCACTCGCCCAAGGAAAACGATGGGACGTGGTGTTCAATATCGCCGAAGGCTTGTTCGGCTTGCTTCGTGAATCCCAGATTCCCGCCTTGCTTGATGGGTATCGGATCCCCTATGTTTTTTCCGACTCCTTCGTCCTCGCCGTCTGCCTGCACAAGGGAATGGCGAAGGACGTGGTCGCCAAGGCAGGGGTTCCCACCGCTCCCTGGCAGGTGGTCTCCCAATGGGAACAAACCCGTTCCCTTGGTCTTGGGTTTCCGTTGTTCCTCAAGCCGGTGGCAGGAGGAACGGGTATCGGCATCAGCAAGAACAGCAAGGTATCCAACCAAACGGAACTGGAGACGACTTGCCGACGCCTGCTTGCCCAATACGGTCAACCGGTGTTGGTCGAGCCATTCCTCAGCGGGAGGGAGTTCACCGTAGGCATCGTCGGAACCGGTGATGCTGCACAAAGCGTCGGTGTCATGGAGATTGTGGTCGACCATGCACGTGACGGCGGCATCTATTCCTATGCGTCGAAACAGGAGTATGAAACGTGCACCCGTTACGAGAAGCCTTCAGTTGAAGTGGCCGGGCAATGCGAACGGGTCGCCCTCGGAGCCTGGAACGCCCTTGGTTGCCGTGACGGTGGCCGGGTCGACCTGAAAATGGACGGGAACGGGCAGGTCCAGTTCCTGGAAGTCAATCCGTTGGCCGGGTTGCATCCGATTGATTCAGACCTTCCCATCCTGTGCAGGATGCACGGCCTTGATTACACAGGGTTGCTCTCCCGTATCATGGAATCGGCAACCAAACGGTTGGGCCTATGCATGTCCTGATCCTCACCGACCGATTGGGGCCGGAGCAAACCAAGGATGCACTCGATACCAAAGCCCAGGTCAAGGCGGTCCGTGAGGCCCTCAAGTCCTTGGGGCATACGGTGGAGGTGGCGTTCTTTTCCATGAATCTTGCGCTCACCGGTCGGAGGATTGAACGTTCAGGCTGTGATGTGGTTTTCAATCTGGTGGAAAACTTGGCTTCAAGCAAGCTGCTGCATCTGCCGGCCTTGGTATGCGAGTCATTGGGTGTTCGATGCACGGGAGGAAGCGCCCATACACTCTGGGTGACCGGAGACAAGCTGGTGGCGAAGCACCTGCTGTCCAGTGCAGGTCTTCCCACCCCGCGATGGGTCACCCGACGCACTGTGGCGGATGCCTGGTACCTCCATACCCCCTTGATTCTCAAACCGATCGCCCAGGAAGCTTCCGTCGGGATCACCGAGGCATCGGTGAAGACCTTCAGCACCACCGAACAGCTTGGTTCGGCTTTGGACGTGGAAGATCTCTTTGGGGAAGCGTACATTGAAGGACGTGAGTTCAACCTTTCCATCCTCCCCGGAGGGAAGGTTCTTGCACCTGCGCAGATGCTCTTTGTCGAATACCCGGAAGGAAAGGCGAAAGTAGTGGGATATGAGGCGAAATGGGAGGAGGACAGCTTTGCCTACCAGCATACCCGGCGTACCTTCACCTTGGGTGAGGAAGACCGTGATCTGGGACGTGAACTGCAACATCTGGCCCTGGAAACCTACACCCTGTTCGGTGGTACCGGTTATGCCCGGGTGGATTTCAGGGTGGACGCCCAAGGCTGTCCCTATATTCTGGAAATGAACAGCAATCCATGCATAGCCGGGGACAGCGGTTTCATCGCTGCAGCCATGCATGAAGGACTTTCCTACAAGCAAGTCATCGATCTGTTGGTGCAGGGAGTGTGAGATGGAAACCATCACCATACGAGAAATGCCGAAGGCCTGTGATCTGGATTCGGTAGCCTATATACTCAAGGCGTCAGGGTTCTTCAACGAGGCTGAACAGGAAGTCGGGGTCTCTTTGGTTCGGGAGCGGCTGGAGGTGGGAGAGTCGTGTGAGTATTTCTTCCAATTTGCCGAGCGTGAAGACGTATTGCTCGGGTACACCTGTTTCGGTCCCATCCCCGGAACCCAAGCCAGCTATGACCTGTATTGGATTGCGGTCGATCCGGTTTACCAACGGATGGGGCTGGGAGGCATGCTTTTGGAGGGTACCGAGGCAGTGATACGCAAACGAGGAGGAAGGCGGGTGTACATTGAGACATCCTCTTCCGACTTGTATGTACCCACCCGCTCCTTCTATACCCACCATGCGTATATCATGGAAGCCCGCCTCAAGGATTACTATGCACCCTCGGACGACAAGTTGATCTATGTGAAGGGATGGTGACCATGGAATTGGAATGCACATGTTACCGACACACCTTGGACATCCTCGATCATGAACGGGTTGTGGAGCTCATCGGTGAACAGATGGTTTTCATCGGATACGAATATGACCACAAGCAGGTACACTATGTTTTGGAAAACGCCATGAAGGCGGAAAGCCGTTCGGCTCTCTGGGTGGCGTACGAAGGGGATAGTGCAGTTGGTTTTGCCTTCGGCAATGTCTGTTGCGGACTGGAAAGCGGTGGCGACTACCTGTGGCTCAATGAATTGTATGTCGGGCAGCGATACCGGAAGCAGGGTGTTGGATCGTTTTTGCTGGAAACCGCCCAGAAATGGGCGAAAAAAGCAGGCTGCACCTACTTTGCCTTGGTGACCCATCCCCGCAACGAACGGGCGCAGAAGTTGTACGAGGATGAAGGTTTTGAATTGGAAGGCTTGGTCTGGGTGGACAAGTACCTATAAGCGATGGGCATGCTCGACGAGGAATACGATGATATCCTCGAATGAGAAGTTCCATTCCTTGGCCAGATGGTAGAAGCCATAGAAACTTGGATTTGCATTGAGCTCGAGGATGTACGGCCGATTCTGGGCATCGACGCGGTAATCGACGCGGGCATACCCGCTGAGGCCGAACACATCCCAGCATGACTGTGCCAGTCTTTTCAATTCCTGCAACAACGCACCATCCGGCCCGTCATGGGTGTATTTTGGCTCGATATGCGTATAGCCGAAGGTATCTTCCGTCCATTTGGCGTCATAGGTGATGATCTTCGCCCTTGTTTCATAGTCCTTGAACACCCATTCGTAGGGGGGAAGGACGACAGCATTGCCTTCGGTACCGTACATGCAGACGGTAAACTCCCTCCCGTCGACATACTGTTCAGCAAAACATGGGCAGCCGAGCAGGGCTTGTTTCGCTTCCAAAGTGGGCATGACCAAGGAAGCAGGTACAAGACAGGTTTCGTCCAGTCCGACCGATGCATCCTGGTTGGTGGGTTTGATCAGAAAAGTCCCCTCCTGCATGCCCTCTTCGTAGCGCAGGGGGGTGGGCAGCCCATGGTTTTTGAGCAATAACTTTGAAAGCACCTTGTCGGTGCTCAGATACAGAGAAGCCAGCGAGCAACCGGTATAGGGAAGCGCCAGATGCTGGAGAATCCCTGCAGCCAAATAGGAAAGCTGTTCCTCTCCCGGTGCGGAATCGACCAGATTGAAGATGACAACGTCCTTTGGAAGACGTTCCAAAGCAGCCAAGGAAAAGGGTAGTGTTTGTACCTGATATCCCCGTTCTGTAAGGATCTCTTCGATCCATTGGGCTTGTCTCAGAATATCCAGAACATCTTCAGGAGCGTCTTGGGGAATCTGATTGTGGAGGATGATGACCTGTTGCATGATGCTCTCCCATCATTCTCCTCTCCAAAGACTTTGTCAAGCAAGGCTACAGCCTCATCAGGACTTTTTCTCCTTCCTTGATGGTGAACGTGCTGCTCTGGAAGTCCGCATGCAGAAACAGCTTTCCTGTTTCATATTCCCAACTGATCGTCAGCAGATGGTCGTCTTCTTCCTGCTCCAACACAAAGGTCCCGTCGAAAGCGGGATGCGTGGAACGCAGTTCCATCAAATGACGCAAGGCTTGGACGACCGGGCGGGCAAGTTCTTCCTCGATTTCTCCAACGCTGTAGGAATGCCGGTTGATGTTTCTGCCTTCCTTGGTCTCCTCGAGTAGTTTCAGGTCATTCATGCCGGCCAGCATACCGACATAGTAGACCTGTGGAATACCCGGGCAGAAGAATTGTACGGCACGAGCCAACAGATAGCTGCGGTCATTGTTTCCCAGGGCTGAATAATAGGTGCAATTGATCTGGTAGATGTCAAGGTTGTTGTACTTTTCCGTATTGTAGATGCGCTTGACGTTCGCCCCATAGGCATAGAGGTGTTCCTTCGTTTTTTCAATCTCTTCAGGCGGCAAGAGGCCGAACACATCCACCACCCCGATGCCGTCATGGGTATCCAACGTGGTGAACTGATTGCGTGGACAGATTTCCAGCCATCCCTTCAGATAGGTGGTTTGTTGGAAATACAGTGCATTGAGCATCAAAAAGGGAAGGGCGAAATCATAGACCGGGTATCCATTTCGGGCCAACTTGAGTTGCAGTGAATAGTGTTCATGGATTTCCGGCAGTACATCCGCCCCATACGGTTCCACAAGAGCACGGCAATGTCCCAGCAATTCCCAGATTTCCGGTTCGACGAAGAAACAGTCGGTATCGATACGCTTGGTTGCATAGGCAAAGGCGTCGAGGCGGATCAGTTTTGCTCCGTTTCTGACCAAGGATTGCAGATTCTGCTCCAGAAATTCCAATCCCCGCCGGCTTCGGGTATCCAGATCGATCTGTTGCTCCCCGAAGGTGCACCAAAGCTTTCGGACCTGTCCATCGGCGAATCGTATTTCCTCATATGGTGCTTTGTCCTTGCGTTTGTAGATTCTGTCCAGCTGTTCTTCGGTGATCGATCCTCCCCAGAACGCATCGAAGTCGAGGAAGAGTGACTGCAACGGGGAATCGGGGCCTTCCTGCAGATAGGTCTGGAAGATTTCACTTTCCCGGGAGATGTGGTTGATCATGTAGTCGAAGACCAGATCATAGTGCTTACCCAGTTTCTGCAGGTCTTCCCAGTTGCCGAAAACTGGATCCACCATCTCATAGGTTTTTGGCGCAAATCCCCTGTCAGCAGAGGATGGGTAGAAGGGAAGTACATGAACAGCGGTGATGGCCTTTGGAAAATGCTTGGAAAGCACCTTCTCCAGACTGGAGAGGTCGGATCCGAGGCTGTCTGGATAGGTGATGAGCAGAACTCCATTTCTCATATGCGATTAGCCTATGATAAAGCAAGAGAAATAGCAACCATGGGGGCAGGGATGTGTCGGCAGAATTCTACCGATTCGAAAGTTGAAAGTTTCCCTTGACAGGACGAAGGAATGAGGTATGATTGTTGCATGCAATAATTAAAAGTTGCATGCAACAATTCTGTATGTGTCACCTGCTCGTGACACGCTCCTAAGGAGGAGACCATGAAAAAACTTTCGGTTTTGGCGCTCATTCTTGTACTTGCGTTGCCCATGTTTGCAAACGGCACCCAAGAACAAGAAGCCAAAGCCTACCCGTCAAGGAACGTCCGTGTGATCATTCCTTGGTCGGTAGGTGGTATGACTGACGTTCTGACCAGGCCCATCGCCAGCTATCTGGAGAAGGAATTCGGTGTTCCGTTCGTAGTTGAGAACAAACCCGGGGGGGGTGGCGTCGTCGGTTCCTTGGAAATCGAGAAGGCTGCAAATGACGGGTACGTCATTGGAACCACTTCCATGTCTACCGTTTCCGCAAAATACGTATCTCCCATCTATCCGGATATCCATAATGTTGATTTGATCAGTCAGGTCATCACCATTCCTGCGACCGTGACCGTCAATGCAGACAGCCCCTTCAAGACGCTGCAGGATTTGGTTGACTATGCAAAGGCTCACCCCGGTGAACTGAAGAATTCCAATTCCGGTACCGGTGCAAGCGCCCATATCTACGCCGCATATTTCGAGGCAATGGCAGGCATCAAAGTGAACCATATTCCGTACCCTGCCTATGCAGAGGCGGTAACCGCACTGCTTGGCGGTCACGTGGATATGACCAATATCCCGCTTCCCGATGTCGCCGCCCACGTTGATAGTGGCGATCTCAGGCTTCTGGCGATTGCTTCAGCGGAACGCCACCCGTCCTATCCTGATGTACCAACCCTCAAGGAATTGGGCATTGATGCCGTGATGGGCAACTACAGTGGTTTCGTTGCACCGAAGGGAACCGATCCTGAGAAGATCCGCGTCCTTGATGAAGCCATCGGAAGGGCGATGCAGGATGAAAAGATCCGCAAGTTCCTCATCGATGCCGGGTATCAGCCGCTGTATCTGGACCGCAACCAATTCGGAGCCGTGATTACGGATGCTGAGAAACAGCTTGACTTCCTGGTCAATGACCTTGGCATCGAATTCATCGATGACTGAGTCGGAAGACGATTGACTTGCCTATTCCATCGTCCCCGGGCAATCGCTTCGGGGACGATATTCACTGCCTCTCTCAGAATGATTTGGAGAATGAGATGACAAAAAGAAATGCCGATATCACTGCAGGAATAGCATTTTTTGCCTTTGCTGGCCTGCTTTTCATTGGATCCGGCTTCATGCCGACGAGAAATGGGGGAATCCCCGCCTTGAATACGGGATTCTATCCCCGGATCCTTGCCGTCCTGCTTGCAATCCTATCGGTCCTGATGGTGGTTGAGGCAATTCGGAAACAAAAGACCGAGGAGCAGGTGGAAACTTGGTGGAACACGAAGAGCGCTTTCTTCATGTTCTTCATCACGCTTTTGTTGTTGGTGTCTTATCCGCCTATCATGAAAACCTTTGGGTTTGCAACTGCCAGCTTCCTGTTCATCACCATCCTGACTTGGCTGCTTTCAGAAAAAGGCAATCGCAAGCCGGTATGGATCATTGGAATCTCGCTGGGTATCACCGCCATTGTGTACGTGATTTTCAAAATGATACTCGCCATTCCCTTTCCGCAGGGAATGTTGCTCTAAAGTACAGAGGAATACAACATGGAATTGTTTTCAATGGACCTATACCTAGCCGGACTGCAATACTTTGCGAATCCCGCCATGTTTCTTGCATCCATCATGGGAGTGCTGGTAGGCATCGTGTTCGGAGCACTGCCCGGCCTCACCTCAACGATGACCATTGCCGTTTTCATTCCTTTCACCTTCGGTTTGTCTCCGTTCATTTCGTTCGCTTTTCTGCTTGGATTATATTCAGGATCGGTGTACGGTGGTTCCATTTCGGCAATCCTCATCAATATACCGGGAACCCCTTCCGCCATTGCAACCAGCTTGGACGGTTACCCGATGAGTAGAATGGGAAAAGCCGGTGAAGCAATCGGCATCTCGACGATCAGCTCCACCATCGGAGGCCTGCTCAGTGTCGTGGTCCTCATGTTCGCTGCTCCTGCCATCGCCAGTGTCGCCCTGAAATTCAGCGCCGAGGAATATGTCGGCATCACCCTGATCGGCTTGAGCATCATCGCCATCATTTCCCCCGGTTCCACGGTTAAAGGCCTGATCAGTGGCGTCATCGGCCTGATCATCGGTATTGTGGGGCTTGATCCGATCACCGGATATCCACGGTTCATCATGGGACAGGCTGAACTTTTGGAAGGAATCGATTCGATTCCCGTGATGATCGGCATGTACGGGCTTTCGGAGATGTTGGTCCAGATCTCCAGTTCCGAATATAAGATTACCGTCAAACAGAAACTCACCAAATTGGTCCCCCCGATCAAGGACTTGAAACGAATCCTCGGGACGGTCATCCGCTCTTCCTTCATCGGCGTCCTGATCGGCGCCCTGCCTGCAGCCGGTGGTTCGATTGCCGCATTGGTGGCCTATGGGCAGGAAAAACGGCTTGGGAAACGGAAAGAATTGTTGGGAACGGGCATCATAGAAGGTATTGCAGCTCCTGAAGCCGCCAATAACGCCAGCACCGGAGGTGCGTTGATTCCCATGCTTACCCTAGGTATCCCCGGGGATGCCATGACAGCAGTTCTTATGGGTGGGTTGATCATCCAAGGGCTGAGACCCGGCCCGCTCTTGTTCCAGCAGCAGATGCCGTTCGTATCTTCCATCTTCATCAGCCTGCTGCTCTCGGTGGTGTTCATGTGCATCCTGGGTTTGCTGGGTGCTCCCGTGTTTGCCCGCTTGATCAGTTTCCCGAAGAAATACCTGATTCCTGCAATCCTGGTATTCGGGTTGGTCGGTTCTTACGCCATCAGCAACTCGATCTTTGACATCTGGGTATTGATCATCAGTGGAATCGTTGGATTTGTCCTGCGCAAGATCGGACTCCCCATTGCACCGATTATTCTGGGAATGATTCTCGGCCCGCTGTTTGAGAGCAATCTCCGTCGTGCCTTGTTGCTTTCCAAAGGAAACTGGGCTACCTTTGTCCAGCGTCCGATCAGCCTCGCCTTCCTCATTGTCGTAGTGTTGGTTCTGGCAGGCCCTGCAATCTTGAAGAAGTTCAACAAAACCATCATGAGGGGTAATTGACCATGCTTGATCCCAACAGCATTCTGCTGACTCCAAGGAACATCGGGAAGCGAATCGCCCAGAACCGATTCGTCGCACAGCCGATGGAGGGAAACGATGCTCTTGACCATGCGGTTTCCGAACGGGCGATCGCACGGTATGCCAAGCTTGCGCAAGGCAAGTGGGGGGTCATTGTCATCGAGGCGTTGGCTGTCCAGGATGACGCCTTGGCGCGAAAGAATCAGATGGTGATCAGTCGTGAGCATCTTTCTGGATTCAAAGCCTTGGTAGCTGCCATGAAGGAAGCGGATCCCAACGTTTTGGTGCTCTTTCAGATCACCCACTCAGGGAGAAAAAGCGGGAAGGATTTCTCCCGTCCAACCGCTTTGTATGCACCACAGGAGCATGAGCATTTTCTGGATACCGAGGAAATCGAGGAGATTCAGCGGTTGTTCATCGAAGCTGCGCTGATCAGTGAGGAAGCCGGAGCAGACGGAGTCGATTTCAAGCTTTGCCATGGATACTTCGGATGTGAAATGCTGAGGCCTGCAAACATTCGCAACGACAAATTCGGTGGTAGTTTCGAGAACCGGACCCGTTTCCTCGCCGAGTCGATTCCGGAGATACGCAGGCGTCTGGTCAACAAGAACTTCATCCTGGGAAGTCGTATTTCCTATTGGGAAGGCATCAAGGGTGGTTGCGGAACAGCTGGCGTGCATGAAGCAATTGAACATCTGGATGAAATGGATGAGCTCCTTCGGCTGATGGTCCGTCTTGGGTTGGACTATGTGAATGTCTCGGCAGGCATTCCGGGTACCACCAGCGAGATTACCCGACCAACCGCCACTTCGAAATGGTTTTACCTGCATCAGTTTCGCTATGCAGAGCGGGCGAAGTCGATTGTGGGGGATGCCATGCAGGTATTCGGTTCAGCCTATTCGGTGCTTCAGGAAGCTGCAATCGGTGAGGCTGAGTACAATCTACAGGAAGGCCGCACTGATTTCATCGGGTGGGGACGGCAGACCCTCGCCGATCCTCTGTTCCCTACTCGTCTGATGCAGGGGGAGGCGGTCGATTATTGCAAACTCTGCTCAGGTTGTTCAAAACTCATGGTGAAACAAGAAAGAGTGGGTTGTATACTATATCCTGCAAAGTAAGGGGATGGTAGCACACATGGCAAAAAAAGTTACGGTCTACGACATTTCCAAGGAACTGGGGATTTCCCCCAGTACGGTCTCCAGAGTTCTGAACAATTCCTCACTCATCAGTGAGGAGAAACGGGAACTCATTCTTCGTACGGCCGAGCAGATGGGATATACCAAACGTTTGATCAAGAAACAGAAAGGCCGTGCAATCATTACGGTCCGTCTGTTCCTTCCCCAGGCGAAATACAGCTATATTCACTTGTTTTACGACATCGCTGAGCTTCTGGAAGGCATCCAACAGGGGTTTGGGGAAAATCGCGTCAATATCATAACCAGCGTCAACGACGGTGATGTCTCCTTGTTTGATTCCAAGAAGCTCGGTGACATCGATGGTTGTGTGTTTGCCTTCACCCAACCATCCGATGCCATGGAAGAGCGATTGGAAGAACGTGGCGTTCCGTTTCTGACCCTCAACCGTTCGAATCCGGAACACAACTACGTCCTGGTCGACAACAAGCTGGGGATGGATACCTTGGTCGGAGCGATGCATGCAAAACGCGGGTCTTCGCTTCGTCCGTGTTTCATTGGATTCTCCCAACTGCCTTCGGTCAGTGAACAGCGGGAGTCGGCTGTTGCTGAGGCGTGTCGTTCACGCGGCATCGTCTTTGACCGCTCCCGGGATGTCCTGTTGGTCGACTCCATCACGCAAATTCGGGAATCCGTGCTTCCTGCGATCGAGACACGAGGGTACAACGGGGTGTTGTGTTTCAATGACTTGATGGCGGTTTCCCTGTACCAAGCGGTACTCCATAAGCGATGGCGCATACCGGAACAATTCTCGCTTTCCGGATTCGACAATTCTCCCATGCTCCAATTGATGGACCAGCGTATCGATACGATTGAGTTTTCCTTGTGGAATCTGGGCACTGAGGCGGGTCTTTGGTTGCGTTCTCGCATTCTTGACCGTTCCGACCTCGTCATCCAGAAAGCTTTGCAGGGAAACTATGTCGTAGGAGACACGATTTGAATGAATGAACCAAATGAATATGTGGTAATAGAAGGGGTGAAGGTGCCACTCAGGCGTACCGGAGCTTTGGTGATTGGAACCGGCTCCGCCTCCCTTTCCTGCGCCGTCCAGCTCAAGCGCTTGGGTTTTGAGGATCTTTTGATCGTAACCGACAACCGGAAGGGCGGCACGAGCAGGAATACCGGCAGCGATAAACAGACCTACTACCGCCTCAGTGATGCCAGCCCGATTCCCGACTCACCGTACGCCATGGTTGAATCCTATACCAGAGGAGGAGCGGTGCATGGGGATGTCGCATTCATCGAAGCGCAGAATTCACTGCGTGCTTTCTACAATCTGGTGTCTCTCGGGGTAGGATTCCCCACCAATCGATATGGTGGGTATACCGGATACAAGACCGATCATGACCCCAGCAATCGTGGGACCAGTTTGGGGCCGTATACTTCCCGGGAAATGGTACGCAAGTTGAACGAGGAAGTGGATCGGCTCCAGATTCCCGTTCTGGACCGCTGTGATGTGGTGCGTCTGCTCGTTGATGACCAGAAGGCCATGGCAGGGGCATTGGTATTGGACAAGGATCGGATGACTGATGATTCGTTCGGCCTGCTGGTCATTCTTGCTCCCCACGTGGTTTTGGGAACAGGTGGTCCTGCAGGTTTCTACGCCGCTTCCGTGTATCCAAAGGTCCATACCGGCAGTATCGGTCTTGCCATGGAAATCGGTGCTGAAGCTGCGAATCTTACAGAATCGCAATTCGGCATCGGCAGCATCTCCTTCCGGTGGAATCTGTCGGGCAGCTACCAACAAGTACTTCCCCGCTATGTTTCCACCGACCAAAACGGCAATGATCCGCGCGATTTCCTGGTTCCTTATTTCTCGAATTGGGACGCCCTGACCCATGCGGTCTTCCTCAAGGGGTATCAATGGCCGTTCGATGCATCCAAGATTCCTGATGAAGGATCCTCATTGATAGACTTGCTGGTGTATCAGGAGACGCAAGTAAACAAACGACGTGTATTCCTGGATTTCCGTACCAATCCGACAGGAAACCATGCATGGTCCTCCTTTTCCCGACAATGTGTGCACCCTGCCGCATTGGGGTATCTCGATGCTTCGAAGGCATGGGCATCCACTCCGATCGAGCGTCTGAAGCTGCTCAATCCGACTGCGATCGAATTGTACGCTCATCATGGGATCGACCTATCCAAGGAGATGTTGGAGATCGATGTCTGTGCCCAGCATAACAATGGGGGGCTGTATGGTGACATCTGGTGGGAATCGACGAATATTACCCATCTCTATCCCATCGGGGAGGTGAACGGAAGCCATGGGGTGGCCAGACCGGGAGGCAGTGCCCTGAATGCCGGGCAGGTCGGTGCGTTGCGTGCCGCCCAGCGTATCGTCGGCTACGGAGTGCTTGGCTCTCCAAATGTCCTTCCCAGCCTGAAATCCCAATTGGCTCAGATGGTCAGACTCATCAAGATGTGGGTTGATGACACCGCTCCGCTTTCTCCGGCAAAACAGGTTCTGGATGCACAGCGCCAGCAACTGCAACACAGGATGAGCGAAGCGGCGGGTCCCCTCCGTCATCAACAGCAACTGGAGCAGGCCCTGTCGGAGGCGGCTGAGCAGCAACGGACCGGTCTTTCGGGAATAGCCGTACCTCGGGTCCTGTTGCCCCAGATTCTGCGCCTCAGGCATATGCTCATCGCCCAACAGTGGTATCTGTATGCAATCGCCCAGTATTTGAAGCGGGGAGGGGGAAGCAGGGGTTCCTATCTGGTTCTTGACCATGAGGGTAGGCCTTCCCATCCGTTGCTGCCTGACTATCGAATGAAGGCGGAAAACCTGAGCCTTCGGTCGGTCGTGCAAGTCATCTCGTTCGACGATTCCCAACACCTTGTGGATCGTTTTGATCCTTGCAGACCGGTCCCTACCGAATCCTTTTGGTTTGAACGGGTATGGAAGGAGTATCGGGAGCAGACCTATCTCAATGCATCCAGGCATTGAGATAGGAACCGTTTACTAAAGCCGGGGAACGGCCAATCCTCCATCAACGGTAATGACCGCTCCACTGGAGAAGGGAAGCGCGCCCTGGAACAGGGAGCTGACGGTTTTGCCGATATCCTGGGGTGTTCCCCATCGCATCTGTGGTACCAATCCGTCCTGCAGCAGTTGCGTGTATTTTTCTTCGACCGCACTGGTCATATCTGTCTTGATGATACCCGGCCTGATCTCATACACCAACGTTCCCTCAGCGGAAAGCCGGGATGCAAAAAGAGATGCAGCCATGGACAATCCTGCCTTGCTGATGCAATATTCCCCCCGATTGACGGAAACCATCGTCGCAGAGACAGAGGTGATGAATATAATCTTCTTGTCCTTCAATTGAGAAGTCAGTTGCCATTGTTTGGCGATTTGTTGGGTCAAGAGGACGGGCCCCCGGACATTGATATGCATCAACCGATCGTACGATTGCGGTGCCATATCCAGCAGGTCTGCACGCTGGGCAGGTGCAACACCTGCATTGTTGACCAGGCCATCGAGGGAACCTGTGGCTGTAAAGGCCTGCTCCACCAATTTGGCACGTTGCTTGTCATCGGAAATGTCTGCTTGGAGCACAATGAATTGCTGGGATGCATCAGGTGCAACCGCCCTGCACTGGGCTTGCGTAGTCCGTGCAGCATCCTCGTTCCCCGCATAGTTGATGAGTACTGAATATCCATGCTCCGCCAAGCTCAGGCAGATGCCTCTGCCGATGCCCCTGCTACCGCCGGTAACGAGAATTGTCTGTGCCATACCATTCCTCCATATTGTTGCATGCAACAATATGGATTGTGGATTGTTTTCGTTCTGCTGTCAAGTCGGAATTGAAATCACAATCGCAGAGATGGGGTGACTATAGAAAAAGGAGCCCTTTCAGGCTCCTTATGCTGCTTGTGGTAGTGATTAATACCGGTAAGAAGGTCTGCGCTCAGTGCGCTCTTTTGCGATGGCTTCGTTGACCTTGAGGTTTCTTCCCTCAAACTCGCTTCCATCAAGCTGGCTGATGGCAGCAACCGCTGCGTCGTCCTGATCCATTTCCACGAAACCGAACCCCTTGGGGCGGTTGGTGTCGCGGTCCATGATGATGCGGGCACTAAGTACTTCACCGTACTGTGCGAAAAGGGAGTACAAAGACTCCTCAGTGGTCTGATAGCTCATGTTTCCTACATAGATTTTTTTTGCCATGTTGATTTCCTTGTGCAGGCTTTGCCTGCTTTCTTTGGGTGTCTTAGGAGTTTGGTGCAGTTTTCGGTCGATTACCCGTCAGAAGTGCAGAAAATGCAAGCAGCATGGCTACAAAGATAGGATCGGGAACAAAAAGGAACACAAAGTCGTAAGCACCTATAGGCTATGTGGTATTGGAAATAATGTCAACGCGTTTAGGAAAAGTATTTTTATATTTTTTCAAGAGTTATGAAAAAGCATCCAGATTCTGCCAACCGACCGATTTCTGTTTTTGCTCAATTGCATGGATCAACGACACCACTTGGTCGTTGACCGGAGTAGGTACTCCGACCTTCCGTGCCTGGGAGGAAAGGACGCCATTGATGGCATCCACTTCGCATGGTTTTCCTTTCTCCAAATCCTGCAGCATGCTCGGTTTGAGTGCACGGTGCTTCTTCATGGCGAGGGGGATGAGCGAGAAACTGATCAAGCGTTTGACCGGACCGTGGAAATCGAACAACCTTGCGATGTCCTTGCCTTGTACCGGCTGGAGCACTACACCGCCGGTCTTTGCCGTATCGAGGCACTCCTTCATAATCTGCTGGGCCAAGCGCCGTGCCTGTCGGTTGTCCACCACCTCCCCAAAGGTACAGCCCAATACGGTGGCAATGCCACTGAATGAAGCATTGATCAGAAGCTTCGACCAGCGTGCTCCCAAAAAGTTTTCTTCAATCGTCACCGGTCCCATGATGGAAAGCAGATCAGAGAGTTTGGTGAGCATCGCGTGATTCACCGGAGGGAGCATCCCCAGATTGAAGGAGAGAGCATCGGTTTCGCTCGTAAGTTCCACCATGCCTGGTTCCAACAGGGTCGCTCCCCAACCGATGGTACACCCGCATACACGGCCCGGTCCCAGCTTCTCCATCAAGGCGGGTTCGGGAAGGCCATTCTGGAGGGTGCACAACACGCCGGTTTCTCCCAAGAACGGGGCAAGGAAGGAGGATACCTTGTCGTTCTCCAACTGTTTGGTCAAAAGCAGGATATAATCGTAGGTTCCTTCCATGTTTTCGTAGTGCAACGCATTCACCGGCACGGTGAGTTCCTGCTTGCCTACGATTCTGGCCCCGTGTTTCCTGAGAGCCTCGATATGGGCACGATTACGGCTGATCAAATCAACCTGCATTCCCGCCTTCGTCAGGTAGGCTCCCAATACAGTCCCTAATGATCCGGCCCCATAAATTGCTGTACGCATACCCTCTCCTTGCTTTCCCTACAAGAAGGGATCCTCCGAAGAAGATCCCGTATCTGGTTGCTTGTATCTATTTCTGGTTTTCTGCGATTCGCTTTTTCTGGGTTTTCTCGATTGCATTGACAATATGTTCATAGCCGGTACATCGGCAAAGGTTGCCGGAAATCTGCTTGCGGATTTCCTCTCGGCTTGCCGGAGTTCCCGCGGTGATGATGGGAACCGAAGCCATGATGAATCCCGGGGTGCAGAATCCGCATTGCACAGCGCCTTCGTCGATGAAAGCCTGTTGGATGTCGCTGATCGATCCCTTCTGGTCGCTCAAGCCTTCAAGGGTCAGGATGGTCTTCCCTTCCGCCCAGACAGCAAGATAGATGCAGGAATTGAACGGTTTCCCGTCGACCAGAACGGTACATGCACCACATTCCCCTACATCACAGCCATGCTTGATGCTGTCCAAACCGGCATTGCCGCGCAGCATATCCGACAAGGATGAACGGACATCCACCGAATAGATTCGCTTCTTTCCGTTGACGATACAGGTAATATCTTTGTTAGCCATTGATTGTTCCTCCTGCTCGCTCGATTGCCGTCTTGGTGGCACGTCGGGCAAGTTCCTTGACCAGTTGCATCCTGAATTCCTTGGAAGCACGCCAGCTGGTTCTGGGGTTCACATCGGAGCTGGCCGCTTGCGCAACCAGTTCCAGCAGCGCTTCATCAAGTGGATGTCCCGTTGCCTGGGTTTCAGCAGTCGTTGCACGAATCGGGGTGGGGGCCGCGACACCGAAGGCTATACGCAGTCGTTCGATCTTCTGCTTATCTTGGGTCAATCGTACATTGACTGAACAGCCGAGGGTTGCAATGTCCATCGCCCGGCGCATCGCATACTTGATGTATTCACCGAATGTTCGGTCATAACTGTCCTTGGGAATACGGATTCCGGTGAGCAACTCTCCCGCTTTGAGATCGACTTTCCCCGGGCCAAGGTTGAATTGTGCATAGGGAAGGATGCGCGTTCCCTCGAGACTGCTGAGCTCCAGCACGGCATCATATGCCTTAAGTGTGGAAGCGGAATCTGCACTGGTGACCCCGTTGCAGATATTGCCGCCGATGGTCCCGATATTCCTGATCTGCGGTCCGCCGACCTGATCGACCGCATCTCCGAGGACCGGCAGATGCGCCTTGATGATCGGATGCATCGTAACATCGGTGAAACTGGTCAGCGGGCGGATGAGGATGGTTCCGTCCTCCTCAAGGCAGATGCCCCTCAGTGCATCGAGGTTGTAGATGTTGATCAAATCACAGCCGGCAAGCTTGCCTTCCCGGATCTTGATCAAAATATCGCTGCCTCCGGCAAGAAAGAGGGCCTGAGGATGTTCTTTCTTCAGGCGCAAGGCATCTTCAACGGAGGTTGGTTCGTATAGGTTCTTGAAATTATACATACGTTGCTTCCTTTATTTGATGAGTCGTGCGTCAGTGAAAGCGTAAAAAAGCTTTTCCGGATTGAGCGGGATCGAGTTGACGGCGACACCGGTTGCATTGAGCACAGCGTTGCGGATGGCAGGGGCTACCGGGATTACCGGGGGTTCCCCCAACGATTTGTTGCCGTACGGGCCGGTCGGGTCGTTGGTTTCCACGAACTGGGCATGCAGTTCCGGGGTGTCCATAGCCGTCATCAACTTGTAGTCCAAGAGATTGTCATTGAGCATCTGTCCGGTTTTCGGGTCGAACTTCAGATGTTCATACAGCCCGTATCCAAGACCCATGCTCATCCCGCCATGCACCTGTCCACGGGCCGTCTGCTGGTTGAGGATGGTACCCGAATCGTGGACATTGATGATGTCCAACACCCTGATCTGACACATCGGAATGTCAACCTCCACCTCGGCAAAGCATACGCCGAAGGAATAGGTGTTGTCCGAGCAGTGGTGCGATTCCTCTGCACTGATATGCGTTGAATTGGTGAGGCTGTAACAGGATTCAATGGCAACCTCGGCAACGGAAAGCAGATGCTCATCCTTGTTTGCATGTACGATGAAGTTGTCCTTGATATCCAGATCCCAGGGGTCTTTCTTGAGCATGAAACCTGCATACTCCAGCAATTTTTTCCTAAAGCTTTCCGCGGTCTTTTTCACCGCCATACCGGAAACATACGACTGACGGGATGCATAGGCGCCGGTGTCGTATGGAGTGACATCGGTATCCTGCTTGCTCACCACATGGATCTTGTCCACAGTCAGCCCGATGGTCTGGGCCGCCATCATGGCAAAGACGGTGTCCGCTCCCTGCCCGATCTCGGTAGCTCCCAGCTGCATCTGCAGCGAGCCATCCTGATTGAGCACCATGCGGCAGGCGGAAGTTTCCAAACTGATCGGGTAGACGCCGGTCTTGTAGCAGAAGATGGCCATGCCGACCCCTTTTCTGATCGGACCGGTCTGGTTGGCATATTCCTTGCGTTTCTTCGAATAGGAGAGATACTGTTCTCCTTGTTCGATGCATTCCTCCAATCCGGTGGAATGGCAGGTGATGGTGGTCATGGGATCGACATAGCCGAGCTTCATCATATTTTTCTTGCGAAGCTCGATGGGGTCGAATCCGGTCTTCGCGACGATGTCATCGATATGGGCTTCCAAGGCGAATCCGATCTGGGGAATTCCGTAGGCTCGCATGGCTCCGGCGGTTGGCAGGTTCGTATAGACCGTGTAGGCTTCCCCCTTGATGGCCCCGACTGGATACATCATACGAAATCCGTTGACCGCATTGGCGACCAAGGCATGTGCATGGGATGCATAGGCACCTTGGTTGGAATAGGCAAGGATTTTCCGGGCGGCAAAGGTTCCGTCCTTTCTGATGTAACTCTCAAGATGGAATTTCATCGCATGCCGGGTTCTGGTACAGGCGAAGGTTTCCTCTCGGGTATAGGCAAGCCGTACCGGCCTGCCTCCGACACGGGTAGTGAGGAATGCATTCAAAGGTTCGGTCAAGGCATCCTGCTTGTTGCCGAAGCCGCCGCCGATATACGGCTTGATGATCCGAATATCCCCGAATCCCACTCCGAGAGCTTGGGAGCATACCCGTCTGACGATGTGGGGGATCTGGGTGGAACTGACGACTACAATTTTGCCGCTTTCCATATAGGCGAATGAGTTGGCACTTTCAATATGGCAATGGCTGACGATCGGGGTATCATAGTCACCCTCGACCTTGATCAAACCTTCTTCCTTGCTTGCTTCTTCGAAGGAACCAACTTCATATGCCGATTTCACTACTACGTTGTTCGGTTTCTCCTCGTGGATGGCTATCGCCCCTTCCTTCATTGCATCTTCGATGGTGAGGATGGGTTGATACTCCTCATAGGTCACCTTGATGCACCGGATGGCTTCTTCGGCAGCAATTTCGTTTTCCGCAATGACTGCGGCGATATCATCGGAATAACACCGTACCCGAGTATTGAGCAGCTTCCGGTCGGCGATGTCCTGATGCTTGGGTTCGGTCGACCATGGGTGGCCGGCGGTGGGGAATTGGATGGACGGTACATCAAAACAGGTGACGATCTCCACGACACCTTCCACCTTCCAAGCTTCTGAGAGGTCGAATTCCTTGACCCAACCGTTGGCGATGGTGCTGTGCAGCACCTTTGCAACCAAGGTGTGGGGAGGTACGAGATCCGGGGTGTATTTTGCTTTTCCTGTCACTTTGTCGAAGGCATCGACTCGGTTCAGGGAAGATCCAATTATGTTCATGGGGCCCTCCTACCGTAAACATGGCGATCTGTTGGCGTTTCCAAGGTTGCGGTATCTATCCTGATTCAGGGTAATGAGGAGGAGAGGCATGCAAACCTGGAAAGGCAAACCTTTCTTCTTGCATTCCTATAATACAACAGATTGCAACAAATTCAAGGAGAATACGATGAATTTTCATGGAGAATACAAAACAAACCCGGCTCGTGGAAAGGATATAGGATGGTTTGTAAGTATATGTACACAAGTGTTTTTAATTCAACGCGCTTGTGATTTATTCGCAATGGAGACCAAGATGAGCATCACCGGAACCTCCACCAGCACGCCGACGACTGTGGTCAGTGTTGCACCCGAATTGAGTCCGAAGAGCGAGATGGAGACGGCGACGGCAAGCTCGAAGAAATTGGAGGCTCCGATCAGGGCTGCCGGTGCTGCGATATCATGGGGTAATTTCCAAGCTTTCGCCCAACCGAATCCGACGAAGAAAATGAAAAACGTCTGGATGGTCAGCATGATGGCAAGCAACAGAATGTGCATCGGATTGGCGATGATGGTTTTTCCTTGGAATGAGAAGATGATGATCAGCGTCAGCAACAGCCCGATGATCGTCACCTGTTTGAAATACGGGATGTAAGTCTGCTCAAAATAGGCGAGTCCCCGGCGTTTGGTGATGAGAATGCGGGAAAACCAGCCCGCAGCCAATGGGATGACGACAAAAAGCAACACCGAAAGAAAGAGGGTGGTCCAAGGGATGCCGATCCCGCTGATACCCAGCAGCAATCCAACGATCGGGACAAAAGCAACCAGGATGATCAGGTCGTTGGTTGCCACCTGCACCAGGGTGTAGGCGGGATTGCCTTTGGTAAGATGACTCCAGACGAACACCATGGCGGTGCAGGGGGCTGCTCCCAGTAATACGGCACCACTGAGGTATTCCCTCGCCAAGGCAGCGGGAAGCAGGGGCCGGTAGACGACAAACAGAAAGAACGAGGCGATGGCGTACATGGTGAATGGTTTGATCAACCAGTTGGTTACCCAGGTCACCACCAAGCCTTTCGGGTTTCTGCCGACATATTTGATGCTGTGAAAATCCACCTTGAGCATCATCGGATAAATCATCAACCAAATAAGGAAGGCAACCGGCAATGACACATGTGCATATTCAAAGGTGGCGAGCAGACGCGGAACCTGGGGAAGATAGATTCCGATCAACAACCCGATTCCCATGCAGAGCAATACCCACAGGGAGAGATACCGTTCGAAAAACCCGATGCCGTCAGCAGTCTTTGTTTCCATTTGTACACATCCTCTTGGTGAAAAGTATACCTTATAATATTGATAGTTATCAATATGATGATTGGCATGGTTCGACCCTGGAATAAGTAATTATGGTTTCTTTCTTATTCCAAAGGTCACTTTTCTTGGTTTGTAATCCTCTGCCAAACATAGTGGATCAAAAGGAAGCGAATGAATCCAAACACATGAGGAGAAAGGAATGAAACGACCATTCCAGACGGCAAGTGTCGACCCTGCCTGCACGATACTGAATTCCGTACTTCCCATTTCTGTGTGATTGCAGCACAATACCACTATGATTGACACCTTATTTGAGGCACTAGCCGAACGTCCTGAAGTCGACGCCTTGGTTCTTGCCGGTTCCCGTACCGGATTTGGGAGTGACCAGCTTTCTGATTATGATGTATACGTCTACTCAAAGCAGAACCTGTCGCTTACGATTCGCAGGCGGCTTTTCGGCCAATTCGCATCGCAATCGGAGATCGGCAATGATTTTTTCGGGGAAGGGGATGAGATGATCCTGACCGACGGGACGGTGGTGGATGTAATGTACCGAAGTCTCAGTTGGGCATATGACGAGGTGGACCGTGTCTATCATCGTTTCCAAGCCAACGTAGGCTATTCCACCGCATTTCTGCATAATCTGAAAACCTCATCCATCCTCTCCGACCCCAGCGGGAGTTTCACACGGTTGCAACAGCAGTTGGAGAGCCCCTATCCAGAAGCATTGGTACAGAATATTCTTGCAAAGAACTATCCGCTGCTTCGGAACAAGCTCTGTGCATCCTACTATGAACAGATCGAACATGCAGCAGCACGACAGGATCTGGTCAGTCAGGCACATCGCACCACTGCGTTGCTGGCCAGCTACTTTGATATTCTGTTTGCCGTAAACAAGCAGTTCCATCCAGGGGAAAAGCGCCTGGTTGACTGGGTGAAGCGGACATGTCCACATATTCCCGTACAATTCGAGGAAGATCTGAATTCAGTCATCTCCGGCATCGGGAATTCCACCCTGTTGCCGGCTTTGGATGCCTTGCTTGATCATTTGGACCAGTTGTTGGAAAGGTAAGTAGTCACCACAGGTAATCATCCACCGTCAACTCCACCGTCCAACTGTCTTCGTGGGGATACCAAGACTTGACCAGCACGTAGTCATCTTCGTCGTAGGCAACGATCAAAAGGCCATCCTCGCTGAAGGTCGAGAGAAAGTCCTCCAGATACGGCCAACTTGCCAGGTCAATGTCGGTGTACATGCCGTCATCGAGAGACCAGACATCCAGAAGCTGGCGGCTGAAATCCAGATCCGCTTCCATCTGGGGAGTGAGCAGATACAGATCGAAGATTGCATACCCTGTGTTGTTCATGATCCTAAGATACGAGTCGGAGGATTCCAGACGGGCGATCCGATGTTCAGGTCCCAACACCAGGACCCGATCGGTCTGATCCGGCTCCCAGGTTCGATACAATTTGGTGCCGGTTGAGTCGATTGCCTGTACATGGAACATCTGTCCGTATCGGGACAGCATCGCTTCGGAGAGTTCAGGTTCATCGGAAAAGAAAATCGGCGTATTGGCTAGGTTCTCCAAAGGTTGCTTCAATAGATTATGGCCGACCTCATCGACGGCAAGCATGTCGTTGGTATAGATATCCAGGTAGGTCAATGACGTGCCGGTTTCATTGCGTACGGCAAAGGACAGGGGTTGGGCCTTCGGTTGCCAGGCCTGTTCATCGGTATCGATGGTCAATACCGGTGTGCTGTCGCCGAGTATAGGATGCAATTGATCATCAAGAAACACGAATACGGTATTCCATCCCTCATAGGAATCCGATATCTTGGTATAGTCTGGTCCTTCCTGGATTTCAATGGTCACCGTACCGCCCCGGGCGTAGGTAAGCAGGCCCATGTCCACAGCCGCGGACCCGATGCTTGAGTCCCAACTATAGGTGCCATGTCCATGGATGGGAAACGCATGGCCTTCTGGAGGCAAAGTTACCGTATAGCGTTGTCCATACAGGGTTTTGTACGGCTTTGCGGTATCCTCCCAGCCGATGCCCAGACCAGCATATAATGCATTGATGCCCAGCACCAACACAAGGAGAACGAGAAACGATGGATGTTTTCTCATTGCCTTGTCTCCTTTGCAAAAGTGTACCAGCTGATGCTGAAGAACGAAAGTAGGATACCGAATCAATTCTCTTTGTATCTCTTTTTCATCAAACGAGGATGCAACGCTTGCCGATTTCGGTCCGCTCTCATACAATCGAGCAAGAGAAGTCGGGGAGGTTGGACCATGGGTAAGAAAACCGGTCGCGTTCGTTTTGGAAGGATCAAGAAGGTACTGCTTTGGCTGCTTGCGATACTTGCGGTTGTGTTGTGTGTGACCACTTTGCTGCATGCAACCTATTTCAAAGCAAAACGGCAGGCCATCCAACCCTACGGCCAATTGGTACCCGTCTTTGACGGCATGATGCACGTCTACTCCCAGGGAACCGGAAAGGAAACGGTGGTGTTGCTCCCCGGCATGGGAGTGGCCCTTCCTTCTGCAGATTTCGGGCCGCTGGCACGCAGACTCAGCAAGGACTACACCGTGGTTGTCATTGAATACTTCGGGGTGGGGTTCAGCTCGACCAGCAAGCGGGAGCGAAATAGTGCCAACTATGGAGAGGAAATCCGGGCCGCCCTTGCCGAGGCCGGGTACAAACCTCCTTATATCCTGATGCCCCATTCCATTTCGAGCGTATACAGTGAGGATTATGCCCAGCGTTATCCCGAGGAAGTGAAGGCCATCATCTCCCTTGACGGGACCTCCACCGCATATTACGCGAAGACCCCTGCGATCGTGGGGGCTCTGTTACCGATTGCCAAGGTCCAGCAGGCCTTGGGGGTGACCGGATTGCTTGGACCGCTGGTAACCAACAAACCCCAAGCCCTTGGGCTGGGATACACAGAGAAGGAACTTGACGACATGCTGACGTTCTCCGGGTTTTCGCTCAATGACACGGTACTCAACCAGATCGCCCAGTCAGCCGAGTGTATCCATCAGACGATGCAAACACCCTATCCTCGAGAGGTCCCCTATTTCAAGATCATTGCAAGCAAAACCTATGAGACAGCCAACAAGCAATTGCCGTATTCCCCCCAGCAATACCAGGAGGAGCATCTCAAGCGCTTGGGGCCGCAGGCCCAATACACCATCTTGGAAGGCAGTCATTTCATCTACCAGACCAATGTGGAACGTATCGCGCAGATTACCAAGGATTTTCTTGCTTCGATCAAATAGGAGCATATGAGCGAGCTGCTGCCAGCACGTCCCGCAGTTCATTGATCAGATTTGTGGTGTATGCTTCCACTTCTTGGTAGGAATGCTGTTCCAGCAATCCTTGGATTTGGATGCACAGCTTTTGCGCCCGGAGAGCTCCGACACTGGCGCAACTGCCTTTGCAGCGGTGCACCAGCTCGAAGAGCTCGGTGTATTCGGTGGTGGGTTGTACCCGCTCCAGGTCGGTGATCAGTTGATCCAATTCGGCAATGAAGGATTGCAGGACCAATGCATAGATCTTTGGATCGGAACCGACCATCTTCAGTCCAAGGTTATAATCGATGCTTCTTTGGTTGCGATAGCTAGCAATAAGCGTTTTGATACGAACAAGCAACTCGTCTGGATCATAGGGTTTCCCGATCAGGTCGGTCACCCCGACTTCCCGACATTTTGTCCGTACACTGCCCATCAGGTCGGCCGACGTGACGAGAATCGGTAGGGAAGCATGCTTTTGTCGGATCAGGCGGGATGCCTCGTATCCATCCATCACTTCCATATGGAGATCCATCAGTACCAGATCAACCGAGTTTTGCATCTTGAGGAACAGTTCATAGCCTTGCTTTCCGTTGTTTGCCAGATGCACGGTATACCCAGCCTGTTCCAACAACTCCTTGGCGATGATTTGGTTGGTGACATTGTCTTCCACCACCAAGATGGTGTAAGCACCCATACTCCTTGTTTCCTTGCTTTCCTGTATAGTTTCCTGTGTTTGCTCTGCTCCTCTCCCCAGCAATTGGAGCAGCGCGTTGAGCAGCACAGAATTGACCAAGGGAAGGGGAAGCGTCAAGTCCGCGGTTTCCTCTGCAGAGGGTTGTCCTGTCCTGATCATTTCTTCCTGGACCAGCGCGAGCACCTTGGGGCTATGGGTTCCCAAACCAGAAAGCGTCTCCTTGAGGAGGGAACAGGAGGGATGGGATGCATTGCATTCCACGATCAACAGATCGAAGTGTTCGCCTCCTTGCAGTATCTGGGCCGCCAGTTTGGTGGAGGTCACTCCTTCGCTTTGCATCTGGTAATCCTCAAGAAGCGCTTGCACCCGTTCAGAAAGCAGCATGTCCTGCAGAACCAGTAATGCCTTGTGCGAAGAAAAATCGATGGCTTTCTTCCTTTGTTTTTCCTCTTCCAGTCCCTGCATGTCCAGCTCCAGCGGAAGCAGTACGGTAAAGGTGCTGCCAACCCCCGGTTCGCTTTCCACGGAAAGCGAACCACCCATTTTTTCCACCAGACCCTTCACGATGGAAAGGCCCAGTCCTGAGCCTCCGTATTTGCGGTTGATCGTCTCATTGGCTTGGACGAAGGGTTGGAATATATGAAAGAGTTGTTCCTTGTCCATGCCGATGCCGGTATCGCGGACGCTGAGATTGAGCGTACATTGATTCTGTGCCTGCTTGGTTGTTCCCACTGCGATGGTGATGCTCCCTTCCTCAGTGAACTTGATTGCATTGTTCAGCAGATTGATGATGACCTGGGTAAGCCGGGTGGGGTCGCCAAGGAAGTTCTGCTCGGCAAGCTTGGCTTGTTCCAGATGCAGAACAAGCCCTTTTTGGTGTATTTGGTACGTCTCAATCGAGATACATGCATGCAACACGTCGTCAAGGGTGAAGGGAACCTTTTCCAGAATGACCCGGTCCTCATCAAGACGCGAGTATTCCAGGATATCATTGATGATGGTTTGCATTGTCTGGGTTGCATGGGAAATGGTGGTTGTATAACGTCGTTGCTGGTCGTTGAGCTGGGTTTTCTCCAACAAATAGGTTGTTCCCCGGATACCATTGAGCGGAGTGCGTATTTCATGGGAAATCCGGGCGAGGAACCGGCTTTTCTCCTGGTCGGCTGTCTGGGCTTCCTTCTGAGCCAAATCCTTTTCCTTGACGGCCTTGCGAAGACGAAACGCCCAGAAGAGCGAGAC
>NZ_JBFWIJ010000029.1:0-42669 GCF_050256055.1 Sphaerochaeta sp.
TCTCCTCGATCTCGGCAAAGGTGGTCGGCTTCCTGCGGTTCATGGTGGCCACAAGCTGCCCGTCCATCTTCCTGCAGTAGTGGGAGCGGTTGGCCTCGATGCCGAGGGCCTTGTAGAAGAGGTCGTCTCGTGCGTAGATGATGTTCACGAAGTTGCGGATCGAGCGGGGTGTGTGGTCCCCTCCGTCGAGGTGGATGTGGATGCCGCAGGAGTTGTTGGTGAAGGCCCCTGCCTTGCGCAGCGCCCTGATGACCTCCTGCAGTCTCCCGATGTCACCCTCGTAGGTGAGGATCGGGCTGACCAGCTCGACGCTGTAGAGCCGTGAGGCGCTTTCCCTTGTTCCGCCTCTCCTGGTCTCGCACCGGATCGAGCCGTCCATCGTGAACTTCCAGATCCTGCCGTCCGCCTCCCTGAGCTCGTAGGTGTCACAGCAGGAGCCGCTGTAGTTCAGCTCCCCGCCGAGCACCGCCAGGGCGGCCTGTGCAGCGTCCCTGCGCGTAAGCCCCGTCATCTCGATCTCGATCCCGAAGTGTGCCGTCTTGTCCATCGTCTGCCTCCCTTTGGTGTGCTTTTCTTCGTACTGTAGTAATCACTCAAGGGGGGATATATAGCAAGTGTATATATCAAGATAAGATACACTATTTCTACAGTAGGAAAGTCTTCGCCAAATCCGAGCCGACAGCCCCCCTGTCCGTCGTCCTTGGCGAAAAATTTCCTGCTGTTTTCCTTCGCAGTACCATCGCAAGCCGTGGTAATATGGATCCATAAGGAGCATGCACATGGACAAGACGGCTGTGGTCTACTATTCGCTGGACGGGCATACCCACCTCGTCGCCACAAAGATCAGCGAACGATTGGATTGCCCTGCGATACGTTTGCGGTTGCAAAAGGAATTCTCGAATGCAAACACGTTTCCCAAGTATTTCCGGGCGGGCAAAAGCTCGGTCTTCCGCGATAAGCCGGCCTTGGTTACATCGAACTTGGATCTGGAAGCGTATGACACCTTCGTCATCGCAACACCCGTATGGGCCGGGAATCTCAGCTCCCCCGTGCGTTCTTTCCTTTCCAGCCATTCGTTCGATGGCAAGCAGGTGTTCCTGGTCGCCACGAATAACGGAGGCTCGTTCAAGAGGTGCTTCGCCACCATGCGGAAGCTGTTGCCGACTGCCTCCGTCGCAGGGGAGATCTGCTTCGTGAAGATCACCGAAGAGAACTATCCTTCACATCGGAGGCGGCTTGAGGAGTTCTGCGAGAATATCCTGGCGAAGCAGTAGCATTGTGTCGCTGGTGTGTCTTTCGACGCCGTCATGAAATCTTGGAGGTCCAGCTTCTTGACCATATCGATGATCGGCACCACCCCCAAAGTCGAGCCGGTTTCCCCTGCGGTGTGGATGGTTCCCGCGGCGCAACGTGGACCATCGTCCCCTTGGTACCCTTTGGCACAGCGTGCCAGCCATCCATGCTGACCAACTCGACCAGACACCCCTGTGGGTACCGGCGCCTGAGAACAGCAAGCCGTTTCCTGCCCATCCCATCCATATACATCCTCCTGCTTTGGAAGCATTGACCGCTCGGCCCCGCTCGAACAGCAAGTCCCCCGCTTCCCCCGATGCCACACACACCTGGTTCATGCGGAAAAGATCGGGAGAAAAACAGAGCAAAGATCACTTCCAGGGCTTTTGGGTGAGCAGTCGCTCCATCATGTCGTCGCGGGGATCGTTGCTCTGGATCGTCCTGGTGCAGTTCTCCTTCACGATCTGGTAGATGTGGTACCAGCTCTGGTTGATCTGCTTCATGAAGGACTGGGCCATGGCGACATACGGACTGGGGATCGCAGCCCCGGTTGTCGGATGCTTTGCCAGAAAGCCGAACTGGCTGATGGCCATCTCGCACTGGATCCAGCGGGCCACCGACATGGCGTACTCATCGAGCATCCGAGTCGATATCAGCTCCTCGCACCCGAGTTTCTTCAGCCACAGGTAGGTCTCGTTGAACACCTCCTCGGCGCACAGGTCCAGGCCGCTGCGCTGGGCTTCCTTCATGAATTCCTTCACCGGGGGCATGTCGGAGCCCTCGAGATCCGAGGCATCCCTGCCCAGATCCAGCATCTTCAGTTTCCTGCCCCCGGGATTGCCGTTGGCAATCTTCTCGGCGAGCGCCTTGGGTTTGCGGCCGGCGCCGATCTGGGCACCGCCGCGGTTCGTTCCGTCCTTGGCCATCAGAGGCCTCCTTCATCTGTTGTATCGAGGGGGCTATACCCCCGTTCGAATTCGCTGTTTTTTCGCGTGTGGGGAGCCGCACGCTATAAGGCTCTTGCCTCCCAGAGATTTGCACCCCCCTAGGGGCCCCCCACCCCGGCACCACCTGCTGACGGTTGCGCCAGCGTTTCTGCGCATTGTAGCTTTTGCATGGCTACCACCCTCCTATAGTGATATTTGTACACAATCATGTGATGCTTTTTGGGAAGCAATGCCAAATGCTGCTCTATCGTAAAATCGTGACGTGTCGCAAGAATCTCGCGGACTGCAAATTCTCCGCGCAAGCAGTTTCCGTACTGCGCCATCACCTCGAACGGAGGCTTCAGGCGATTGGCGAGCCACCACGGGCAGTTTTCCTCGAGAAGCAGGCGGCACACCTCGTCACGGGAGAGTTCCCTCACTATCCTGATAGCATCGGTGGCATGGCTTGTCACCGCAACAAACTGGTGATGGTACCGCTTGTGCGTCCTTCCCAACGGCTCGACGATGCAGAATCGTGTGTCTTCCTTGGGATAGAAGCATAATGCCGTGGTCGCCTTGTCGCCATAATGGAACCATGTCACCGGATTGTCGGCCTTGGTCGTGTAGGTCCTTCCCACCTCGAACTGGAAGCTCTCGCACCCCCTCAGATCTTTGTCGAATGCCTTGATGAACATATCTTCTCTACCTCCTGGTCATCTGTGATTCCTTCAGCCTGCTGCCTAATAGGATCACGAGCCGGCGCGCTGTTGGTGCTGCTTGACAATGGCCATCGTCATGTCGTGGTAGCGGGCCCTCGCATGGTATTTCTTGGGAAGCAGCGCATATTTCTGCTCGAGGGTGAAATCGTCACGATCCTTGATGATTTCCCTGATCACCCACTTGCCGCGTATGCGGTTGCCATACTGCGCCATCACCTCGAAGGGCGGCATCAGGCAGTTGGTGAGCCACCACGGGCAATTCTCCTCCAGCAGCATGGCGTATACCTCGTCGCAGCCCAGCTCCCTGACGATCTTGAGTGAGTTGCTGCTATGGGCGGTGATGCGGATGCAGTCCCGTTGACGCATCTTGTAGATCTTGCCCAGCGGCTGCACCTCACAGAAGCGCGAGTCCGGCTTGTGATAGAAGCACAGCGTCGTGCTCGCCTTGTCCCCGTAGTTGAACCAATCCCAGGGGTGTTCCTGTTCCGTGGTGTAGGTTTCCCCCACCGCAAACTGAAACCCTCCATATCCTTTCAAATCCTTGTCGAATGCCTTGATGAACATACTGTGTCTGTCTCCTGTTGATGTGTGTGTTGATTAGTCCGTGCCCCGAGGCGTAACGTAAAAGGCCTCCCCAGCGGTACCATCGGGTGTTACCTGCCTGGAAAGGCCTTTGTTGGGGGATGGATCGGATGGCGTGCCGAGCCGGGCTGAAACCGCACGGGCTTTGCCACCGAAGCCCTGACCGCCCAAATCCCCAAAAAGGTAACCTTGAAAAACTGGTATGCTACCACAACGTTACCTTATCCATGTAATTCTATTGAAAGCAATTATACTGATGGTATCCTATAGGTAACATAAGTAACGTAGAATCGATATGCTCGTATAGGGAAATAACAATAGTATACTCCCACCCGCCAATTCCCACCTGCGGCGTGGCGTGTGGCACCCCTCATGTTTTTTTTCTCCTATAGCATGGGTATATGTGAAAAAACGGTGTTACTTCGTTACCCACCCACCTGATGGCGTCCAAAGAAGCTCTCTTCCTCGTCCAGGAATTCCGAACAATCATCCTCGACGGCCCCCACCATGATGTTGGCACACACCACGCGGTTGTTCATGCCGTTTATCTTCTTCTGCAGTTGGTGCGTGGTGCCCTTTTTCGATCCGTCCTGGAACAGCTTCAGATGACCCCGGTCCACAAAGCCCCTGACGCACTTTGCATACGAGTATCCGGCCTTCTCCATGGCCTCCCTGAGGATGTTGATGGTGATGTACACCCCATCCTTTTCCAGTTTCCCATACCGCGGGGTCGAATGGGCCTTGAAACAGTTGCGGTTGGAAGCCACCCACCCCTGTACAAAACTCCACGCCCGCTCGGTGCTGTCCTCCTTCTCCTGCTCCTTCACATTCACCAGCACGGCAACCCCTACGTCGATCACCTCCCTGATGATCGTCTCGATCGAGACCGCCGCATCACTGAAGATGCATTCGCTGACATACCTGTCCGCCAGGCACATGGCCGCGATGCTGTCCAGGTGCACCCCTGCTTCACCCAGATCCTTCGCATCGAAGGCCTCTTTGAGATGAGTGCGCATATCATGGTAGTCAGATTCCAGTTTTCCCTTCTGAGAGAGCATGTGGTCGATCACATACCTGATGTAGATCCTTCCGGCGAATCCATAATTGGCCTCAGAGACCTGGTGCACCAGGCGACCGAACTCGGGATCGTCGATCGGGGCCCCGTAGAGCTCGATCGCGCGGCTGATCACCCCGTCCATGGAGTTCTCGTTGCTCAGCGGCTCCTCTCCGGTGGTCATGATGCTGTTTCGCCAGGTTGCAGTCTCCTGCAATCCTCCGTTTTTCATGCCCCGGGTCTTGCCCTGACCGTTTCCCAACTGGTAGACCGCCATCGCGGGGGTGAGATTCCGTGCCATCTGCTGCAATTCATCGATTCCCAGCGGCAGGTGCTTGAGCATGCCAGCCCGCCGCTCCAGGCCGACAGCGGTACTGTTGAAATTGCCGATCATCTTCATCGGATCCCCCCAGAAGGAGAGTGCGAACTTCAAGGCAGCGGTCTTGCCGCTACGCGAGGAGAACCAGCTGTGCAGGATGAAGATCCTCAGCTTCAGCGGCTCCAGCAGCACCGAGGCCGCCGCAGCGTTCAGCATCGCCCGGGAGATGGGATTCTCCCTGAGCTTCAACGCCGTCTGTTTCCATACGTCATAGTCACCTTGCTCGCCGATCGCCTTGATCAGGTCCTGGTCGGCATCCTCGAAGACGATCTGTCCTTGGTAATGGCAGGGATAGAATTCCTTGAAGCCGGAGAGCCACCCTATGCGGCCCAGGCTGCGCGATACCGGGATCACCTCCTGGTTGGCAACCTCGAAGGCATTGAGGTATCGTACCATTCCTTCATGGTTGTCCGAAGTCACCGGCAGTCCGGTATCCGCGTACTTGACCAGCGAGTTCTTGTTCAGCAGCTCGGAGCGCTGTGCGACCAGATGCTTGATGCGGCCACTACGTAAGAATGCGAGCTCCATGCGCTCACAGCCGGTATCGACATTCTCCATGATGCGCGTGATCACGACCGGACGACTGCACAGCACTCCACTCAGGGTTTCGCCATCCTCCTTATGGAACGACCGCACACCCCCTTCCATGCTCACATGGTAGCTCGGAGGATCCATCATCCCGCCAAGGTCCAGGCCATCAAGAGCGATCTCGTTGGGTTCATCGATGAAATCATCCTCGGCACTCGCTTGGTATAGGCGTTCCCTGGTCTGCCTGACCGCCCGCTCGATATCGCGCAGGCCAAATCCGGCTTTCTTCAGCTTCACCTTCAGATAGGCGTACTCGGTGGGATACCGGTCCTTGGCGATCGCAAGCAACTCCATATTGTCTTCCTCAAGCAACTGCGCCGGATCCAGCTTCTCTTGCATAAGCAGGCTCTGGATCCGATCGAACGCGGTGGGAAGGACGAATACGATGGGAGCCTTGACGCCGCAGCCGCCTTCGGGACACGCCGCACCGAGTGTGCGAAAATGATCGCAGGTGCACGGCTTCCGGCTCCTTTGGGCATGGGCGATCTTGCGCCCGGTCTCCTCGAACGAATACCCGCTGTAGCCGCGGCTGAACTCATGGCACGCCTCCACCCCGTCCGATGCCAGGCAGAGGTTGTCGATCGATGCTTTCCACAGCGGCTCGGTCTGTTTCTCGGGGTGCTCCATCAGATCCCTGATGACCATACACCCTTCATGGATGCGCGAGGCCTCCAGCGCCTCGGGATATTCCTTGTCGCCATTCTGCACCACTGGCGAGGCCGCAGGAGCGTCCTTGGTTTCCGGGAACATCAGATACGGCTGCAGCTCCTCCATGGTGTACAAGTGGCCGCCCATCTCCTGGATCCCGCAGCGCACCGGGTGCTCACTGTCCTTGAGGTTCATCGTGCCGGGAAATCGCAGCATCCTGGCAAGGTCGCTGCAATTGTCGATCTTCCAGCCGCGCAGGGAGGCCTTGGAACCCACATACCGGAAAAATGCCTGCTGCACCTCGATCGCCCGTTTCCTGGACGCGTCATCGGTGATGTACATCGGTGCCGCGAGGATGTAGATGAGGTGCACCCCGTGTCCGGTGAAGATGATCACCGTCGGAGGGGGCAGCACCCCGTTGACGAAGGCCTTGATCTCATCCAGTGTCGCCGGGAGCTCGCGCTGTGCGTGGGCGGCCAGGCTCACCAGGTCGATGTCGGTATGGAAGGCCATCATGGCCGTCACCTGCTCGTTCGAACCCCGTGCGGTGCTCTCCAACGGCAAATCGGTCGGAGCGCAGCTGTAGAAGGTGTTGTGCTGTTCTCCCAGCCTCAGTGCCTTCTCTACGAACGCATCCAGGTCCCCCCGCTTGAATCGCTTGCTGCGACAGCGTTTCCCGACGAACCAGGAAAGGGTGAGGTGTGCATCGGGCGGGAGCGGGCCGTACAGGAGCTTGAAATACTCAAGAGGTTCCATAGGCATATGCCTCCTTCATGAAGGTTCCCGAGCGGACCTCATCATCGTTCACCTCGATGCCGTACTCGGTGCAGAAGCGCTGGTAGCGTTTCTTGATCGCATCAGCCGAGAGGCGGTTGGGATACTCGCCCGCGATATCGCGCCACGAGCGGTGGAAGAAATGCCGCCACCTGAGCAGGGCACGGAACTCCGCATCCTGCACCATTTCCAGCTCATCCTCCGCCCGGTCGATGATCGTCTCGCAGCGCTCGATCATCCACTCGATCCTTCGCCTCAATGCTTCGCGCCTGATCGCACTGCCTGCGGTCGGATCGCCGTGGGTTCCCCCACCCATGCGCATGCCCATGGGAGACGGTGACCCGCGTCCCACGCACCCCTCGAGCTCGTCCTGCAGGGACCTGAGTTCCATCTTGGCCGTCCAGACCGACCTGCAATACTGTAGGTTCATGTGCGGGCCCTCCTTGTTAATGTCGTGAGTTGTGTATAGATTTTTCAGCTTACGACTTTACTATAGCAGGACCGGAATATCGGGTCAATAGTTAAAAGTACCGTTTTTATATTTATCGCTCTCGACATTCGATTTTTCTTGACAGGCCCCGCAATGCGCGCTACATTCGGGACAGGGAGGAATGGTTCTCCCGTTTGCATTTGTATGGGAGGAGAAGGCCATGCTGCTGATCAGGCCGCAACAGACGGGATACTCGGCTTGTACGCCCTACGGGGATGTGGTGCTTCAAAGCGGCGACCACCAGGAGCTCTTCGATTTTGTCGAGGCCGACCTCGCTCCGTTCCAACAGGCCTTCACCTCCTTCTTCGAAAGCAGGATCGACAAGGCCACTGCTGAATGCATCGGCGAAGGAATCCAGTCTGCCATGGCCGACGGGCTGCAGGAACGGGCGCGCGAGATGCATCCCCTGCTGGGTAACGACTCGTACCTGGACAGCCTGTCCACCATGCTCCTCGATTACCTGAACGCATTGCTGATCCACCGCCGCATCGAGCTGACCAGGGAGCAGTACCGTAAGGCAGCCACACACCTGACGGATCCCATCTTCCATCACGGCATCGCCCGAGGGCGCATCAAACCGCGGGAGGAGCTGCTTGAAGCCCAATACCGCATCTATGAGAAGCGTGATACGAAAGCCCTGATTGGAGGCCATGTGCACCTGGTGCGCCTGCAGAAGCAGCTCAGGCTCTGGCTGTACTGGATCCTGGATGCCTCTGCATCACGCTTTTCCAAGATGACCATAGACGAGCGCTGCCGCCTGTACCGCCGGGTCTTCAACCCAGGCGGCATCTCAAGCGACCTGGTCTTCACCGAGCACTTCTCATGGAGCAGACCCCGCCGCGGGATCCTCTCTCTCGGTACCTACGTCCAGCGACCCGGGGACATCCTCAGCTGGCAAGAGGAGAGCGAGGAGAAGAAGGAATTCGCACAGGCCTTCAGGGAACTCGATGGGGATGCCATCGAGTTGGATGGCGAGCTGGACCGATACCTGAAGGGAGAGATCGAGAAGGCCGAAGCAAGTGATGAGGTTGCGCTGTTCAGCGAATACGAGGTGCACGACTTTGCGCACCTGCTGGCCCTCGAGGTGCGCCTGATGGCGGGCGAGAGCACTTCGGTCAAACGCTGCCGGCACTGCGGCCGCTACTTCCTGGCGGAGAAGTCCACCATCGAGTATTGCAGCCGCACCGCAGTGGGTGAGAGCGCTCCCTGCGACGTGATCGGACCCAGGCAATCATTCTCCAGGCTGATGGAAGAAGATGCCGCCCTGAAGGCCTACAACGCCGCCTACAAGACCTTCTATGCCCGCCAGAGACGGGGCACGATGAGCGAGGCCGGGTTCTCAGCCTGGCGCGATGAGGCCAAGCGGCGCCTGCAGGAGGTGCGTGAAGGCGATTGTCCGCTCGAGGAGTACACCGCCTGGCTCAAGCAGGACGTGCGCAAGTGGACGGCCAACTGAATACATTCGACGAGGCCCTTCATGGACCGTTCACGCGACTTCTTGTCTGGATCATGGTGGTGCAGGTCGTGAAGCTCTGTTCCTAAAACCCTCTATAGGCTACTTTTTCTCTAAAAAATCCCCTAATGCGAAGTTCTCTATATGACTTTCCCGACCTGCACACTGTGGCAATGTGCAGGTCAATGCAGGTCGATTCCAGAAATAGTAGAGAGGAACACCGCGCCAAGGCGAACCGTCTACCACACCAACCATTGCACGCTTCATATATACGGTTGCCGGGAAAGCTCACGTTGGTTGATGCGTGGATTCATTTTTGTCAGCGGGTGTATCCTTGGTTCCAAGGTATCATCATGAGACTTTGGAACCTTGGGAGGCCTCATCATTGCAGTAGCTGCTTCATGCAAAGGTACAACTGGTTCTGAACATAGCTCCTTCATCGGGTGACGGTCGATTTCGAAGAATATACCAAAACCATGGGACAACCCACTCCACCATGGAACGAAGGAACGAGCGGAACCATGACTTCCTATATATGTATACGTGTGTGTACGCGCTCCTGTACTCACTCATCATCCTCCCATTCCACCTAGAGTCCCATAGGGGGGATTCTTGTTCCATCGTTCCATAATCACCAGAACCGGCATCCGGCATGGCTATTTTGCTGATATCGGATGGAACCAACTTTGGAACGAGCAGGGAACGAATCGACGATTGTTCCGAACGCTGTACCCAGGGGCCGAAAAGCTCCTATACGCGTGTACATGCACATTCGGGCATGCCGCACCGGCATTCTCCCCATATATTCTTGGTATTGATGACAAATGATATTTCAGGAACCCAGGAACATATCCTCCGTAATTGTAGATTCGGCAACAGTTCATGTGATGTACCCGCTGCCTTTGCGGGAACATGGGAACAGCTGGTGTGTTGTTCCCGAGAGAGTCGCTAGTTCCCAAGAACCTCTTCGACTACCGGCGGGGTGAATACAAACTACAGTCCGTACAGTGCCAGGCGCTCCTTGGCCTCCTTGCGCATCCACCCGAGCTTGGGAAGGATCGCAATGATCCCGCTGGAGCCCCCTCGCCTGAGGATGGAGCATTCACGCTGATGGGTACAGCGCTCAACAAGGCCCTGACGACATGATACTCATGGAGGCGATACTTTAGCGCAAAATTGAGCAAAAGTGTTGCATCCAAGCCAATCGACGGATACGACATCGCCCCCTTGTGTGCACAAGCAACACAACTGAACAACTTTTTCCTTATATATGGTAACGCGGGTAGGCATTGGCTTATGGGATCCTCCTCTCTGGAAAAGCCATTCCGAATATAAGGGTAGAAGTTGTGTCGTGAACGCCACTTGTGTACACCCGCAGCGGGGACAGTCTGGACAGACAGGACAGTACGCCCTATACCTATACAGGTATATGCGCGTATACGGGTGCTCGTGTTGCTTCCATCCCTCTTCTATCAGAAATACTCATGTTATATGAGTTCTTGTCCCACTGTCCCAAAGCCTTGCGTATGTATTGTGATGGCATGAGTTGCATCTTGGGACAGTATTGGGACACTCTCTTAACATCGGCTGTCCCAGGTGCGGGGTTATCCCGCCTGATGTGATGAGAAAGGCGAACTGAAGCATGTATTGAGTTACTCAAATTTGAGTAAAAGTCCCCTATGATGGTCTAAGCAAGAAAATTGGCCTCAACGTGGGTGGCTTCCACCCTGATCTGATCAGACTCCCACTCGCTCAGAGGGCAGCCATTCATAGACATTGACGACTTCCTTGCTCTTGCGGAATTGCCGGACATCACTATCGAGGACATCGAGCAGGATCCATCCAAGGTCCTTTCCCGCCATTCCTGCCGGGTCGTCAGCATCGTTATCCGTATGCCATTGATGCAAGACCATCAATGGGGTTGTGCTCCATAGGCTGTCATATGCACCGAACAGGTCGCGCGCCGAGAACTTTGATCCCTGGTCGGCAACATTGCAGTAGCAGTACACAGCTCCTTGTACGAAAGCCTTGATCTGATCCATGTGGGATTCTTCGATGATCGCTGTGGTTTTGCGTTTTTTGGGTGTAGGTGTTATCATGTATCTTACATTTCCCTCCATATGGTCGTGGTCAAGCATGTGGGTTAAACTTCCATTGCACGCTCAGACGTATTTCCTATACCAAATTGATGAGTTCTGCAACCCTTTCTTGAAATTTTGCAAGGAATCCATGCTTGTCAGCTAATCCAAGATATGTTGCCTCGAGCAACGTGAAGCCGTAATCTTCCTTTCGTGCGCCGGGGAACATCGCATCGAACGAGCGATCCGTACCTTTGGGAATCAATTCATTCAGCATATGATCCGGCGCAACGATACGTTCATTGCCTATTCTGATAGTCCGATACGCGATTGAAATCACCGGATCCAAATCATCAAACCAACCCAGGGTCCCGGATTCAATGCTTCTTATACCTCTGCTGCCCCGAGGCTCCTTTATCGGCAATGGACACATGGCAATCATGTGCGTTGATGTAGCTGAGGAACATGGAGCCCAGCATGAGTCGGTCTCCCTTGGGAATACGGTTCCACTCATACCCCTTGAACAGATCCTTCACCAGGAAGGTCTCCCCTTCCCATACATGCGAGGTCTCATCGACTGCGGTTTTCAACAAGGAATTCAGGTCGTCCATATGCTATTTCACTCCATTTCATATATCATTATAGTTCTTGTTTTTAATATTATTATTGTTCAGATTATTGATATTATAGGCCAAAAAATAAAGCACGTCAATCGTTTTCGCACTCCATCATCTCCCATACTTTCCTTCTGGCTTCGGGATGCTTTTTCAAGAAGCTGGTCATTCTCTGTCCACACGGATGATATTTCGCGTCCTCATCCCCGTGCAACAACCATTCAGTACCTATGCCGCAGGCGTCCTCTATCCTTTTTGCCATCCGCATTGTCAGTTTTCTTCTTTCGAACTCAACGGCCTCGATATTGGCTACCGAGATTCCTGTGAGTTTCGCAAATTCCTTCTGGTTAAGGTTAAGTTCCTTTCTCAAAGCCAACAGTCTTTCCTTGGTTGCTCCGATGCTGCTCAATGTCTTGAGGTCAGAAACCGAAGGACCCATGTCATTGTCCTTGCTTGGGAAATTAGCCAATTCTGGCCAAGATGTATCAAGATGGAATACCTTCCTGATGGTCTTGATCATCTCTTGGGTAACCTTACGCTCCCCCGCTTCTACTCGGCTAAGATGGACTCGAGAATATCCTGTCCTCATGGAGAACTCAGAGATGGAAAGAAGAAGATTTTGACGCAGAGTTGCTATAGCCTTGCCGACATCAATATTCGGATTTGCCTCTGCCCTTTCTGTTTTTTGGTCGGATTCTTCAGAAATATTCATTGACAAGAACTCCATCCCCTACTAATAATCGAATTAAGCTGCCCCATTTCTTATCTAAAGATTGGATATGCGCACCAAAGGAGAAAACATTGATCACTTTAAACGCACCGCTCATCCGTAGCGACTACAAAACAGGACTGTTCACGAAACAGGCGCTCGCCGAGAAATACCACGTACACCCCGACACGATCACGAACGTACTCAGCAGATGTGAGGATAAGGATATCTACCGAAGGACTTCCACCCCGGGCAATCTACTGATCACCCCGTACCAGACCTTCATCAAGGAACAGCTCCAGCGCGGAGATATGCAGGCCACATCCATATTCCAGCAACTCATCAGGCTCGGGGCCTGTCTATCATTGTCGACGGTCACCAAGGCGGTAAGGAAGATCAAGTACGGTCTGGACATGGCGGCCATCCGGTATGAAACCACACCCGGCCAACAGGCCCAGGCTGACTGGGCTTCGTTCAAAGGATTCTCTGCAACCATCGATGGCATCGAGCGACCGATCTATGCTTTCTTCATGATCCTCGGATACTCTAGGATGCGGTATGTGGAATTCGTAACCGAGATGACCACGATGACCTTGATCAGATGCATCGAGCATGCCTTCGCCTATTACGGCGGCAGTACCAAGGAAGTGCTCTTTGACAACATGCCCCAGATCGTGAATCGTTGCCTTACCACGAAAGACGGCAACTCGCTCGAGCGGATGCTGATCCCCGAGTTCACTGCCTTCGCGGATTATGTCGGATTTGACATAACTCTTTGTAGGATAAGGAGACCAGAACAAAAAGGAAAAGTCGAAAGAATTGTGAAATATTTCAAGGAGAGCTTCATGCCCCTGCTTCCCAAGAAGACAGGACACTCACTAATCGATCTGAACGAGCAGGCCATAGAGTGGTGTGATGAGGTCAACCACCAGGAGCACATGACCACCATGGAGATTCCGTATGACCGCCTTGGATCAGAGAACCTGAATCCGCTTCCCGGGATTCCTTATCTGGAGGATACCACGGCCAAGGTTTCCAAGGACGGATGCGTAGCCTTCCGTGGCCGGGTGTTCAATGTCGATATCAGGTTTGCCGGAATCGAGGGCAAGATAATCGACCTTGAGGACACCATCTTCGGCTACTTCGACGGCAAGCTGGTCATACTGGGCAAGCGCGACTTGCCCGTCCATATCAGGCATCAGTATTGCCACAGCGGGAATTCAGGAAAGCTCAGGCAGAAACGTTCCAAGCCGATCCATTCCAACATCTCCCGATGGCTTGGAGACAACCTGCCCCAGAAGATCTCGGTTGACTGGAAGCTCATCCATGCCTGACAAGTTCACCAAGCAGGTACTGCAGGATATCGCCTCATTCAACAACCGATATCTTGGAGGCGTTCTTGCCAATCTCTATGAATCACATCCTGAGCTTCAGGAGGAGATCGCCGATTCCATCATCGATGCGATTGCCGCCAAGGAGAACGACACCGTCAACAAGCTTCTGGAGGAGGCGTCCCTTCCCGGATACCCCGATCACTCCACCCTCTCCGATTTCGACACATCCTGTCTGTCAAAGGCGGACAAGGAGGTGTATGATAGGTTCATGACATTCGATTGTCTCACCGACAGGAACAGGAAACCGAATCTCATCCTGTATGGTCCTCCCGATTGCGGCAAGGAGAAGGTCGCCATTGGATTGGGCGATCGATTGTGCAGGGAGGGATGCTCGGTGCGTTTCATCGACTTCCATCATCTGATGGAGGTGCTGCAGACCCATGGGAGACTTCCCTCCAGCAATACCCTGTATCGGATGCTCACCAAGGTGGAATGTCTGATCATCGACGATTTTGCCTGCATGAACATCCATGATGCCGATCTGCTTGACAGCCTCTATGTGTTGCTCAGGAGCAGGATGGATGATCATCTCAGCCCCAAGGCCAAGAAAAAGATCCGCTCGACGTTCGTCACGACCCATCACCATCTTGAGGATTGGCCGCGCCACCTGATCGGCGACGACTTCAAGGTGTTGCAGATCATCAACATCCTTTATGGTCGCGGGACCCTGCTGTCCATCGACGAGAAGGCTCCCAGGATTGAGGAAGATGAAAACACTTCCTCATCTTCCGAGGCTACCCGGTAATCAACAACCCCGAAAATTCAATTACGTTTTGAAAGTACCTTTTCCCAAAAGGCGGGGAAACCGTGTCCTTTTCAATCCGGAAAATTGCTTTACCAGAAATGCCGAAAATTGCGATGTTGTCTACATGTCCATCGATGAGAAGGCTCCCAGGATTGAGGAAGATGAAAACACTTCCTCATCTTCCGAGGCTACCCGGTAATCAACAACCCCGAAAATTCAATTACGTTTTGAAAGTACCTTTTCCCAAAAGGCGGGGAAACCGTGTCCTTTTCAATCCGGAAAATTGCTTTACCAGAAATGCCGAAAATTGCGATGCTGTCTACATATGCTCGGCCGCACTAACTGGTACCGATAATAACCGTTATTTGTGGTCATAGAATAATTTGCTACTCATTATTCGTCTTAAAAGCAGCTTTGCTTTGCTCAATAAATCATACTTAAAATATTTAATTGCTATATATTTGAAACCATGATTGTAAAAATCCACCCACATTTTCTCTCTGTCCTGAGGCATACTTACAGGCTCTTGAAGGTTTCTCTGATAGGCAATGCAATCTGATAAATCTTCCTCTACCAATTCAGCATATTTTGACAACCCACGTATAAGCTTGCCACCTGCCCTCGTATTCACCAGGACGAGCGATACACCTAATTCATCATCCAACTCCGGATGGGTTTTCTCTATTCCCCAGAAGTCAGCAATGGTTATATCTGATATGCGGGATTCATTTGCGTATGGGCATTGATAGCAAGACGGTCTATACCCGAGGCAGGAAAAAAACAACTGCATGAAAGTCCTGATATCCGGGCACACATCGCCAACTCGTGTTTTTCCGTTTCTAAAAACAACATAAGGTGAATATTTATGCCAACCGTTCTTTTTGCTGCGAGTTGCGGCTTCAACAATCGACGAGTTGTTTTCACTTATTAGGAAGTCAAGGTATGCCCGCCACAGCCTTCGGCTAGGGACACCGTGGCAGATAATGTCGCATAGTACAAGTCTTTCAGTATCTATTTTTGTTTTTGAAAGATAATGTTTCAACCCGTCAACCTGACATGGTGTACCAGTAAAGATGATATGTTTCCCATTATTCAGGTCGTTACAAACCTCGCGATAAGTGCTGCCTATGCTGCTTTGAATATATTTTGAACCGCGAAATGCTTTCCGTTCATTCGGCGTCGCTGCGCTCCGATGAATAACCTCATCATAATGCTCGCTATATGCCGCTCCATAACAAATAGCATTGTTTGAATATTCATCAAATAACCAGTCTGTTATTGCAGAAAACGCCCCGCCCGATGCGCTGTTTTTTCTAACTTCGTCAGACTTGTGCTTCAACGCAAACACTTTCTTCTTGTAATGTTTGGTCAAAGTTTCATCATTATAGCGTGCTATCGACGGGCACACCTGTTCGCACAAGCCGCAACTAATACAAACATCTAGGTATATATGTGGATAGAGAAAGCCTTCTTTATCTTCTTCCATTCTGATAGCACTGTTTGGGCAAATGTTATAACATGCCGAACATCCTGTACATTTTTCTTTCTCACAGAGCTTCACTTTTATACTCATTCGGTTACCAACTGTAGAGCGGCTTTCAAATATTCCAATGCTTTTTTAGCTTCTTCATCCAGAACTGAGTTAGAGCGTGCAAAATTCATGTCCTGAATGTACGGTGACACAACTTTTGGACACTCTGTTCGAGAAGAAATAAAACGGTTTTCGTGACCAACTAGTTTTAAGAATGACTCAATGCGAGTACTCTGGTTAAAGCCATGCCCATACTGCCGCTGAAAGCAGTAAAATGGTGTATTCATTTTTACAGAAAATGCCGTTGCATGAAATGAATCTGTCATAACGAGTAGTGCGCAATCAATTAATCCGACAAAATCAAAAGGGTTCCCTATTATTCTAGTAATGTTATTAGTAGCATGGAGAATTTCATAATCCGAGTTGAATAAAACGATATCAATACCATTGTCATTGCTGATTTCACTGATGAGTTGAACCGCCATGCTATTGGGTTCATCAAGAAAATACAGCAAAACATATTTGGCTCGATTATAAGCTACACACGACAATACACTACCGTTGTCTCTCACCTCATCACGCCACTGCGACGCTGGTAGTACAAGAACAGGATCTGGTATAACGGTGACATCAGCCTGTAGCAAATCGCGTAGTATTATCGCGCCGCTTGTTTCACGTACAGAGAGTGCTGCATATTCGCTTACATATTTTTTAATGGCATGTCTGTTATAATCAGGTATCTCCGTCACTCCCAAACTCGGAGCAAAAGCGATGCGTTTTTTCCGTGGCACAAAACGCAGAAAGTAATATTTATCCAGAACAAGGCTTGATGGATTCCAGATTTGATCACTTCCAGATATAAAGGCAATATATTCCTGAGACTTTGCCAATTTCCGGAGACGAAGGGTACTTATATTAAGAATATTGATAGTATTCTTAAAGCTTGTCTCGAACTTTGACGAAACCTGATCGTTTTTCTGAACACGAGATGCTGACTTTCCCCTCTGCAAAATTGTTTTGGTGTTCCTTGGATGCAAAATGCACTTGATGAAAGAAATCAACTCACGCCAAATTCTGCGTGCAACCTTAACTACAACTTTGTCAGTACGGCGCAGTAGAACTCCAGTATAACAGAAATGTTGGAGTATCTTTTGCGTTGCAAAGCATTGCAGAAATGAACCCGCGTTGTTATTTCCCGAGTATGTAACAATGCCTACTTTTTTCATCACTGCCACCTCAATTCTCATTGTATTGTGTTTCATAAGAAGCTGTTTTCTGATGAGATTAGCTGCCCATGAAATGTCTTTTCTATAGATAACAAGCATTATCGCTATGCAAGGTATAGACGTGAGCACAGGGTATCCGCTAAAAGTACTCATGAAGCACTGTAATAGGAGGACTAACGTCGCCAGTAGAATTCGAATATAGTTGACTGTAAATGCAAAGTATTTACGTGAATTGATCATACGAAACACAGCTATGCTTACATGTGATATTATGGTAGCGATAACTGCTCCCCATATTCCGACTTTGGGTATTAGAATGATATTAGTAATGATACTGACAACTGCACCACAAAGGGTCGTTAGTCCAACCATAACATTCTTCTTTGCAGCCGTGTATATGGAGCCAAAGAAAAATGAGTACGAATGGAAGAGAGTACCGACTAACAAAAACGACACATAAATCCAAGATGAGAAGAAAGAATTCCCAACATATATTGACATAAATGGTTGAATCACCATTATAATGCACGACGATGCAATAAACTGCAGAAAGCTAAACGCTGAAAATACATTTGAAAAGAACGACTTATTATTCGACGAATCATACTCTGTGATAGCCGATATTGTCCAAGCAGATTGGAAAATGCCTGTAAACACTGCTAGTAATGCAGGTATCTTTGCTGCCGCAGAATACAATCCTACATCCTCTGAAGACATGAAGTGTTCTATTAGAAATCTGTTTGATGAAGTGACCAACCACCATGATATAGCATTCAATATCATGGGTATCGAAAAACGAATCATCTTTACCAGAAGTTCACGATTTACTTGCGATTTAGCAACACCGTATATAACCCCTCCAGAAATAACAATGAAGATAATAGTGATTAGTAAAGCCAAAATCATTGCATAAAAGTATCCTGCAATACCCATATTAAACCATAACAAAAAAATCAGGTTGAACATGGCTAGAGAAATGGCAAAAAGAAGGCTTTGAAAAGCGTATGCTTTGTTCTTTTCAATTGCTTTAAGATAAACAGAAAGAACGGTGCGAAACATTTGCAGAATTGTAATGACCGCAAAAAAGACATACCAATCTGCTAATACCCTGTACATGCGTATCAATGGGAGTGCCAGCAGTACACAGCATGAAGAAGCAGTAAGAATTATTACTGCGTTTTTCAACACTTCCCCTTTGTTTACCGCTTTTTCCAACCCGAAGCGAAGAACGGCATCTTGAATGGAGACCGTTAGAATAGGGATTAACAAATTAACAGAAGATAACATTAATTCAGTTATACCGTAGTCTGCTGTTGATAGAACGTTTGTATAGAGAGGTACCAACAAAAAGGATATAAGTTTAGCACCAATGTTTCCGACTGTAAAAACAATTGTATTACTTGTGAGTGCTTTGTAATTGCTTTTCATATTGGCGCACCTATTTTATCTGTATTATGGTTTTCATGCTCATCACTGGCAAAGCTACTAATGATTAACATGGGGATTATCCGTTGAACAAATGCCGTAAGCACAATCACAATGTTATACATACCAACCGACTGAGACATAAGTAGAGCTAAATATATATATGTTATTTTTTTCCATTTATTCGCAGTTAACTCGTAGCGTATGCTATATTGCACAGAAAAATATGTCGTGATAGCTGAGATTATCGGTGCAAATATCGCGGTAAAGTAATAGTTACCGATCCCGATGGTAGAGGGTATTTGTCCGCCTAATCCGCTCATTCCCGTAAATAAGGTTACTATAGATTCACCTTCGAGGGGAAATAACGTGTTTCTGAAGGGAATCGTTGTATACAGAGTATATAAGAAAGACCGCATTTTATTATGTGCCGGTAAAAAAAAGCTCGCAGAGACATTATCTACGCCAGAAAAATATGAGTTAAACCATTGCGATAAATATTCCCACATACTATTCATGCCATAATAGCGTGTTGATTCAGCATACTTCAAAGAAAAAAGTGCTACTACAAACACTACACAAATTATACTCACATATGCATACAGCTTAGTTCTATGCTTTGTGTACATATTTGCAGTAAAAATAAACAAGACAAGCGTTGTAACAAGGGTATAGGCAACTGCGCCACTAATAAACAGGAATTGCAAACCTATTACTATAAGACAGAGAAACAATCCAAGTGTTCTATCAGGGTGTTTGTAATATATATGCTGAATAATATATGCAGGAAGCAAAATACGAATAAAAGAAAACAGAAATTCAAACAGCGTCGATCCAATACGCTCTGCAGAACCAACGCCAACATAGTCGTAGTAGGTATATGGGTTATCCTTAATCTTTGAAGCAAATAGTTCAAATACAGTACGGTAATTGCCCTGAACAACAGGAAATGCAAACCACAACAATACGCAGGCTCCTGTAAGGCTCAGCAAAAGAAAGCCGTATATTTTAAAAGTCACTTTTCCATGACTCTTGTTTCGATTATGAACTCTCTTATTATTATTTAATACATAAGCAACAACCACAAAGCAGACAATCATTTCATAAGTCATTAGAAAAACTGCTTTATTCACCGCATTGTCTCTAGTGTAATTATCAAACAGTGAATAGTATCCTCCGAATTTCATTATTAATGGTGTTAAGACATTTCGGATAAAAAGCTGTCCAATTATGAACGTAACTCCTATATTCTTCATAAAGACGCTAAATATAGTTTTACCAAACACAACACATAACAGCAAATAAACCAGTGGCAGCATAAACAGGAAGGCATACTGCGACGGCTGATTCTCGTCGAGGAGCAGGAGGAAAGTTGTCAATAAAGATGTAAGTATAAAAGCAAAAATGAAACAATATTCTCTTCTTATCAAATCAGTTACCCTAATACCCTCATTAAATGGTGTCAGTCCGTACAACTACGCACTAACGCCCATTCCTAATCTCCGATATGCTGTTGACCATGGAGGAACCCATGGACCAGACAGCAAAAAGCACATTCAGCTTTGGAATCGAACCAATCAGCAAAAGAGCCTACCATCGTAGTGGTAAGTACAAGAAGACTACCAGGACCAGACGCCGTCGCAAAAGCGGACTGAAGTATCGTAAAGCCGAAGAGAACACCAAGGGCCTTGTCCTGGCAGGATTCATCGGCATCCCCTCAGGACCTGTTGCAGTTTCAGAAATGGAGGTGTCGCTATGATGGATGTCGGTGATGTCCCGATCTACCTGCGCCCTGTTTTCACAGATGGCAGGAAGGCAATTGACGGCCTGGTGGGTGTCATCCAGGAACAGATGAAGATGGATGTCCTGCAGGGTGGGCTGTTCATCTTCTGCTCCAAGGCCAAGACCTCAATCAAGTGCATCCTCTGGGATGGGACGGGATTTTGGAATATACAGAAAAAATTGGTGGGCTATACCTTCGCATGGCCACGCGACGAGCGTGAGGTGATGAGGATTACCTCCCAGCAGCTGGGGCAGCTGCTGGATGGCATCGATGTGTTCCGCAAGTTCGTCCCCTGGGCGGACGTCAAGATCTCCTGACACCAAAAACTCCGTATTGATGTCTTATAATCATACTTTTGACACACCAGATGCATCCAAAGTATGATTTTGGGCTATTAAATACTGTACAAAACCGCTGATGTATGATACTATTCCTTCATGAAGTTTGAGGTAAGCCATCAGGACCGGTCGGTCATCATAGCACTGGGCACAAAGCTCAAGGACAAGCAAGGCGGGGGTTTTGTCACGCCACCCATACCCCTCTTCCTGATGAAAGATTCCTCGCACATTCCTCCAAGGAAGAGCTTGCGGCCCTAGCCAGGATGGCCATCATACAAGCCAATGAGGTGACCAAGCTCGGCCTCATCATCTCCCTGCTGGACGGCACTGCCGACGTGAGGTGTGAGCAGTCTACAGTCGCAGACCTTGACCTCTTTGCAGAGGACCAACAGATAACCGGGCAGGATGGGGACAGGCCGCTACTTGCAGCTGATACCGAAGAAGGCAAAGGCAAAAAGTCCATCCAAAATACCAAGAATGGGCTTACCGGCTGTACCCACGTAGTGGAGAAGGTGTATGCGCTTACCGAGGAGCAGATCAGGATGCTTGAGGATTCCGGCATGCAGGTCAGGGGCCTTGGTGAGGATGTCAGCGAATTTTACCAGTCCATCAATGTCATGATCCGTTTCAAGGCAAAAATGCTGAAGTACTCGCTCAGGGACAAGGTGACCGGTGAGGAAAGCATAGTGACAGCCAAATCCGTCGCACGCTTCCTGCCGAAGACCAAGGTCGGGGACCTTTTCCTCGGGGACTTCTTCCACAAGAAATATGCCATGCATGTCCCCTTCAACAGGTACAGCCAGGCGCTCAGGCTTGACGGGTGCAACATCAGCAGGCAGGACCTCGACCGCTACCATATGCAGGTGTATGAGAGGATCTGGAAAATGGAGGAGCTTCTCGAAGAGAAGGCAAGGGCTTCGGAGGTCCTGTACATCGACGAGGTCCCGACGGTCACCCAGAAAAGTCCCAAGAAGAAGAACTACATATGGGTATTCAATACCGATGAGTTTGCCTGGTACCGGTACTTAGAGGGACGGGCGGGAGCCGACCCCCTCGGACATTTCAAGGATTACACTGGTTTCTGCATGACAGATGCATATGCGGCCTATCCTGCATACCTTCATGCAGCGACCCTTTGCGCCTGTCTCACCCATTGCCGTCGCCGGTATGTCGATTACCGGAGAATTACCGGGTCCGAGGCTGCGGTGAAGTTCCCCCTGGACTGTTTCGGGAAGATCTATCATGAGGATGGGATCCTCAGGGACAGGCTCAAGGCCGGTGAGATGACCGAGGAACAGTTTCTTGAGGATAGGAACGCCATTTGCCTGCCCATCCTGAAGGATCTGAAGCAATGGTGTGACAACTGTGCCCTTACCGGTTACGGAAGGAGCGTCCCTCTCAAGCGCGCTGTCACCTATACCTTGAACAACCGGGAAAAGATCGAGAACACGTTCCTTTCCGCCAAGACCGATCTCGACAATAACAGGAGCGAACGTCTGGTCAAAGTCATAAAACTTGGCTCCAAGAACTGGATTACGCATGGCAGTGAGGAAGGTGCGAGGGCAACGGCTCTGATGTACAGCCTCATGGAGACCGCCAAGATGCATGACCTCAACCCCCGTGACTACCTTTCCTACCTGTTCATGAAGGGAGCTGTCTCTGCCAGCTGGGAACTTGGCAGGGAGATCCTTGAGCCCCTCATGCCCTGGAACGTAAATCAGGAAGACCTGTCCATTGTAACCGGGGAATACCAGTTCATCGCCAACAACATGATCCCCATAGAGGAGTATGAGGCCAGGATGGCTGAGATACAGGCCCAAAAGGGCTAGGCTGCATTCAGTATACATTGGTTCATCCGTTGACAGCATCCTGGTTCTCCTATGGATGCTATCGTATAATACCCACGTTTATAGCATAAGTGCGTAGTTGTACGGACTGACACATTAAATGAATAAAAATCAGAATCTGCATACGGGTGGTGACACCCTTTGAATCAATGCAAATTTCAGCGATTTTGCTCCCTGTAGCGCATTAAAACGGATTTTTGAAATCCCAATTCCAAGATTTTCTCTATTTTCTCATATTTGTTTTCGGGCGGATTCATTATGACGAAGAACATGTTCAGGTACCCTTGAAGGTCCTCTCTGATGAATCCTGCATGGGAGTGGAGGAACATCTGAAGCAGCCTGCAGAGCTGATTGACAGGATTGAGCGGATTCTTGGAATCAGGGAGCTTCTTGATTTCCCTGGAATCATAGGCTTCGCTTTCAAGGTCCAGCATTGTTACGAGCTTGTTGTGCGAACCGTCAAGATCATGGATCAGCCTGGAACCAGGCTTGATGTGGCGGCCAAACGCTTCGATCGTCCTCTTGCCTGAGGCCTTCCCGTTTCCCTCCGCAAAGAAGAGGCAATGCCGGCTTGAATCACAGGCTACGCCTATGCACAGCTGGTTGCGGGAAAGGCCCCTGTACTCTGTTCCATCATCCTAGGCATGGATATCCGGATCCCGAAACCTGATGAATGTCTCATCGAGCCATACATCACCTTCGAGAACCATGCCATCTTAGATCCCGTCCAACAGCAGGAAAACCTTGCTGATCCAGTATTTCGTTGTATTATTGGCATTCCTGTTGACCTTGGATGTCAGGTTGGAGCTCCCAAAGCCGAAGATGTCCAAAAGGAACCCCATCCATTCGGATATGGAAAGCCTATGGCTGTCAAATACCGTGTTGTTCAGGATGTTGAACCGCTTTCCGCATTCCTTGCAACGGTATCTCCTGATTCCCTTGTCCGAGTACCCCTCCTTGCGTATCAATGGAGATCCGCAATGCTTGCACTGCGTCACTTCATAGGAGTTCAGGAATGCAGATTCCTCCATCTCATCAAGACGCGGATGGCGATGATTGTAGTCACGTTCAGTACACTTGTCTATAAAGGTCTGTAAAGGGGTTGCTTCTTCAGCACTTGTCCAAGGAGTTCTCCTCCTGGACTTTGATTTGATATTGTCTGGCATGGTTGGTAGTCCAAATGTCAGAGAGAACAGCCTGTCTTTGGACTACCACATCTAAACCGCAGGCTGAACTCTCAAACAGTTTACAAGAATCATGCCAACAAACATCACAGTATTCAATGACCTCGGAAATTACCACCCGTATACAGATTATGATTTAAAACCTCCAATTCTGCACAGAGGTGATGAAATCACCAGAGATTGAAATTCAGCAGGGGCCTTTGGTATACTGAAAACAAGCAGTATGCGGAGATGGCCCGTTGCTTAGATGTGGTAGTCCGACGCGGGTCATCCCTGCATACCTTTGGACAACCACCTATGAATGATGACCTTACTACAAAGTCCCGGAGGAAGACTCCCTGGACTGGAAAAACCGAAGGGGTAACACCCCTACAAGCACTGATAGACAATTGCACCGGACGGGATTACGATCACCGACATCCTGAGATCGAAGAAATCTCGGAACAGGACTTCTTCAATTCCATTGACCTCAAGAGCTGCAGGTACTGCGGCTCAACCAGGATTGTGAAGGATGGAAGAGCCAAGAACAAGACAATACGCTATAAGTGTAAGGACTGTGGGAAGCGCTTTACTGCCATCACCAACACCATCTTCGATAGCCACAAGCTGCCTATTTCAGAATGGATGGGATTCCTGCTTGATGTCTTCGGATATGGAAGTTTCAACCTCACCTCAAAAGTAAACAGAAATTCAGGCAATACAACGAAATACTGGAGGGACAAGACATTTCTGCTAGTAAGAGGAATTCAGGATGACATTGTGCTTGAAGGTCGTGTCTGGTCGGATGAGACCTTCTTCAAGGTGAGGTCAAACGCCATTCGATCCCATGGGGATGGCACGGAATTCCGGGGGCTGTCCATCAACCAGCTCTGCATAGGAGTTGCCTGCGACAAGCACGGCCACTCACTGTACATCCTTGAGGGGTTCGGAAAGACCTCCGCCGCTCAAAACGGTTGAGGCCTTCAAGAGCCACATAAAACCAGGTTCGACACTGGTCCATGACAAGGAGAAATCCCATAACAGACTCGTGCGGGAACTGGGCCTGAAAAACGAATCCTATGATTCCAAGGAAGTAAAGAAGCTTCCCGATTCCGAGAATCCCCTGGACAAGATCAACGAGATTTGCCGGCTGCTTCAGATGTTCCTCCACGCTCATGCCGGATTCATAAGGTCTGATCTTCAGGACTACCTGAACGTGTTCTCAGTGATCATGAACCCTCCTAAGAACAAGTATCAGAAACTGGAAATGCTGTTCAACAGAGCAATGGTCTTCCCTGTTCTGCTCCGTTACAGGATGGAAACCCCTCATTCAAGCGTTTGAATGAGGGGTTTCATCACCTCTGTGCAGAATTAGAGGTTTGATTTAATAAAAAATGCTCAAACTTCCTTGCTTCCACATCAATATCAAATCCGGCTTCCACCAGCTCGTCGTGAGTATCTCTTCGTTCAAATGTAGAACTGCAGCCAGTAAGAATTTCTTTTGCCCACGTTTCAGACGAATCAGATAACGATAAATAATGCATAAGATCGCTTACCTTCGCAGCAAGCGGTACACCTTCTTTTGAGCCATAACAGGGAAGCCCCATGGCCTGCGCCTCAACATACACAATACCAAAGCCCTCATAATTAGACGGCAAAACGAACACATCAAAAGCGTTAAGAAGGTGATAAACATCCGTTCGTGCACCCCAAAAATGCACCTTTTCCTGCAAACCAAACCGTTCTACCTTGCCTCTGATTTCAGGCATTAATTCTCCATCACCAATCAAAACCAGTACGGCGTTGCTTTTCAGTTGACAGATGCTTTTAAATATGTCTATTAGGAAACTGTAGTTTTTTTGATAAGAGAATCGCCCCACGCAGCCTAAAACTAAATTATTATCTAATGAAAAGCCAGTACGAATATCAGCCCGTTTGTCAGCGTCAAACACGTAAAGATTAAGATCGATAGCGTTATTTATAATATGATATAATTCCCCTTCGGGCGGTTTTTTCCCGTATGCCCATACAGCGGCCTCTTTACTGCATGCCAACAAATCCGTTGCGCACAACCTGACCAACTTCCCGAATATTTTCCTGCGTAGTTTCCGTGCAATGCTTTCCGGAGAATTAGCAACATGACTATGTGCAATACGCCTCTTTACACCGAGAATCGCGGCAAAAAGCATTTGCGGCGCAGCGTCATAGCCATTTTGTGAATAGACGATATCATAATGATCTGCCTTAATATGTTTAAACTGATTGTGCAGGCACTTGAGCACTCCGTCACGATACCGACAATTTTTAAATATCTTGCTTCCCGTATCTATAACATCTTGTTCGTATATCGGTTCATATCCCTTTATCGTTTCAAAGTCGAAAATAATCTTGGTATGATCCATTCTGAGATAATAATCGAGAACGACCTTTGATACCCCTCCGATTGTCAGCGAAGCTCCGAAGCATAATACTCTTTTCATTATGTTACCTTTCCTTTTACGGGCTTTCGTATACGCATGAGAAAGGCCTTCATTTTTATTTGACTACTGTTGTCAAGCACTAAATACAAGGAATTGAATTTTTTAAGACTGCGAGGAAGATATCTGGAAAGAGTGGATCGAAAAGGTTTCAGACGGACATATATTTTAGCAGAGGCTCCAAAATCTGTAAAGTTGAAGTGCTCATAAAAACCAGTACGAAGTGCTCATAAAAACCAGTACGGGACACTGGCCTTTGTGTTGGCATAACCAGTGTTTTATTGTTTGATATTGCATGCTCCGGCACCGAATTGATTGAACACAACAGAGGTTTGATCAACTCATAATATCTTTGACCGATTTCCGTATTGATAAAAACTACGGAAGCGCCTTGTTCTGTATTAAATTCCGGGTAAACTTTGGAAATTTCCCAGTAGTCTCCAAGAGTTATATCACCTTGGCGCGGCAAGGAGGCAAATTTACAAGTATAGCAGCTCTCACGAAAACAGTTATCCTTGAAGTACAGTGAATAATGATCCGCAGCAACAGGAAAATAATGTTTGTGTATGCTCGCGTTTTTTACATATGTATAGCTCCCCCAATTGCCCCAGCCCCATTTAGACTTATCCCGAAAGCTGTATTCGATAATTTTGCTTTTTCGCAAAGACTCAAGGTACCTCAAATAAGAGTGCCAAAGCTTATGGCTTGGTACACCATGACATAAGATGTCAATCGTTACTAAATTTGAGTAGCGTTTTTTTCCAAAATAAGCGTTGAGCCCGGCTACTTGACAAGGTGTGCCAGAAAAGAGCACCTCTCTCCCTAAAGATAGATCCCGTTTTACAGAAAGGAAGATACCACCCAAGCTGCTCTCTACATATTTTGACCCTTGTAAAGCAGTCGCTTCCGCCAGAGTTTTTGCTCGAATATGCTTCACATTCAGCGCAGCATCAAACGCCGCTCCATATACAACACCGCCGTTCTCAATCATATGCTTAGCCAAAATGATAAAGACTCCTCCTGATGAGCTTGTTTGAAGAAGTGAGAGATCTTTAACTTTCGTAGCATAAACATATGGATTAGGCAACAAAGATAAATCTAAATGTGTATTCGTAACAGGGCAAATTCTCATACAAATTCCACATTCGATACATTTCTTGCTATTGATAATTGGGTATAGAAAACCCTCCCAATTCTCACGCATTTCAATGCATCCCTGCGGACAGTCCAAGGCACATGCGGAACAGCCGGTACAAATTTTTAAATCACATAATTCAACTCTAATTCCCGGTGATTTTTCTCACCACAAACCTTACCGGGCTACCGGACAATCTTGTCCGGGCTCTTCAATTTGAGCGCCTTGTAAGCGTCATTGACCTTCTTGGTTGCCTCCTGGACCACCACCAGCGAATCGTACACCTTGCACTTCTGGTTCCTCAGTTCCTTGAACAGGCCGATGAGGTTCACACCCTTGGAATCCAACTCTCCCTGCAACCGCTTGCAGATGATGGTGGCGATGAAACACAGCAGCAGGTGTCCCCTGAAGGTATCCTCTCCATGGACCCTGAGCGGCAGGATGTCTGCATAGTTCTTGGTGATGTTGAACACCTGCTCGATCTGCTGGCGGGCATAGTACAGGGGAAGAACCTCCTTGGTGTCGATCTCCTCGGACGATATCATGATGAACGACCCGAGTACGGCGAGGCTGTTGTCGATCTCCTGTGGGTCGATGCCGTCCTCGGCTGCATTCACCAGCATCGCGTTCATCTCATGCGATCTGCGCAGCATGTCGATGCCGATGTAGGCGAAGGCATCGATGCCGAAGCCGACACTGCAGGGAACCCGCTTGAGGTATACCGCCCTGCCGTTGTAGCTGACCGGATTGCGCCCGTGTTGCAGCCCCTGGGCATGGGCGGCGAGCAATTGCTTGTACAGTTTCCGGTTTGGCTTCAGCCTTGTCAGATAGGCTATCCCGTTCTCGTGCAGTGCCTTGATGTTGCCCTCGGTGAAATATCCGGCGTCGAGGATGGCATAGTCTGCTGCGATCCCGCACATCTGCAACTCTTCAATGGTTGCCTTGAGGGTCGACACATCAATCACGTTGCCCGCCACATACCTGAAATACAGGGGCATCCCGCTGAGCCGGTCGGTGACGTAGATGAGCCGCGTCCCCACGCTCACCTGCCCTCCATGGTTGCTGTATGCGGTGTAGGGGAAATCAATGCTGTCCGGCAGTCCGGTGCTGTCAATCAGCAGCCCGTGGACGGTCTCGGCCGGGAACTGCCTAGCCAAGTACATGCGGAAGAACCGCCTCTGCAGCTCCTCGTCTCCCAGATGGGAGAGGAACTCGCTGATCCGCTGGCTTTGCAGGGCGGCGCAGGGAAGCAGGAGCCTCGCATAACTGCCCTCGTACCAAGTGCCGGCGTAGCAGCGGGCCCCGGTTGCAAGAATCCGGTGGTACACCAAGGCGAGCAGCGTGTCGCCTTGGCCGGGGAGCAGGGAATTCAGGATGGCATGATACGGGGTCGTCCGCAGATATTCATCCAGGACATGCACATCCCCGAAATCAAGGATCAGTCGCTCGGGCCCTTTCGGCTTCAAGGCGAGGGCATGCCCATCGGGGGGAGCTTCCTCATACCCCGCCTCGAGGGTGTACCGGAAGACACCGCGTTCCCGGTTCTTGAAAATCCCCCGTTGCTTGTCCAGGACACGCCCGAGATTCTCGGTTTCATTGACTTTCCTGCCGTCCACGCGCATCGGAAGGCATACCGAGGCGTATTCGGCACCGTTTTTCTGTTCATAGCGGATGAATTTGTTGGCCATCAGGGGCATGCCTCCTTGTGGAGAGAATTATATTTCTCACCACATTTATAGCATGCCCTCTTCAGAAATACAACATAATTATGTGCAATTCCATGAAAACCCCGTTGGAATCCTGCTTTTCATCAATCGGACAGGACTCTCACCGTGTGGTGAGAAAAAAGTTAGGGAATTAGAGTTCAATTTTCATCACACAATTCCATCGTCAAGAGCTTTAGTTAGATACTTCTGTGAAATCTGTCGCATGGCGGCTATTTTCTTTGAAGCATCTGAGTAATCGACTGGCTCCAGCATCCGCGTAATGTCATCCATCGTGTTTACAACACGGTTTGTTAAACCCGCTGTCTCCAATATGTTTTCCAGCCGCAGCGTATTGCTGTGCGGCATGACAACAGCAAACGGCTTCTCATAGATGAGGGAAAACGCCGTGCCGTGAAACGAACTGGTTACTACAAAATCGGCGTTGTCCACTAGTGATAAAAACTCACGAGGGCCTGCGTCACGGCGATATTTGTCATACTTGCATTTTGCAGCGAGTCCACCGATTTGGATTACTTTTTTGTTTAGTTTGCGAGCTATTTCTTTGATGACCTGCGCAATAAGCGGATCAGAGTGAATTATATAAGCCAATATGTAGCCACTTTCTTTGCAATCTACCTGCATTATCCTATAGTGGTTCACATCAAACAAAAAAACAGGATCAAGGACATACTGAACATTCGCCATTCCATGCGCAGTCAATTGAACTACGGACCTGTTTTCACGCAAACTGATCGAACGAAATTTACTGATATTAGTAATCAGCGTTTCTATAACATTTTCGTCTTTTATATATCTGCCAAGGCTAGCTGCATAGGCTATTTTAGCTGATGATTGAGTAAACTCCAAATAATATGCGGGATCCTTGCCGCAGTTATGCTCGCTATTCCACACCTGATCACTGCCTATCAAAAAAATATCGTATTTCATGTTAATATCTTTTAGTTCCTGATAGGTTGTGTAGCGCGAGGTAAGCTTTTCCATGCTGATGAACTCGCTGAATCTACGATTTCGGATCAAAAACTGTGGTAGAAATAGCATGTTTGCCGCAAAACGTTTGATTCTTGACTTGAAATCTGTTGCACCGTTTGAGTAATTGGGACGATAATCCAGAACAGAAACATCGTACCCAAGGTTCTTAACATACGAATATAAAGAGTGTCCTTGAATTACAGAGCCGAAATTGTTATTTTGGCTATGAAGCGTCACGAGCAATACCGTTTTCATTACTGATCCTCTTGTACCATGTTTCAAATATCTAAAAAGCGTGATATTTGCTCATCAAAAGCGGCGTTATCGTTGCTGATACGTGCCAGAAACTCACAACATTTAATATGGAATGCTGACCAATCAATATCCTTGTAATAATTATAAATGCTGTCTTTTTCAGAAGAATCGGACAAATTAACCGCAACTCCAAGCCCATTTCCTACTGCAACTTCTTGCATATATGTGTTGGGGCAAACTAAAATAGGAATTTCAAGTGTAGCTGCGTAATAAAGTTTATTTGAAAGTGCGTAATCCAGCAAAGGTATCCCACTACCATATAAGTTAAGAATCATATCGGTATCGGAATAGAAATTCAGCGTTTGATCCGGCGGAAACCGATCGTGAAGATAGACATTATTTATATTATTTTCCTCACAATGCTGACGTAGCAATTCTGCTCCCGTTCCAATATATTGAATAAAAAAGCGGTCATCATTTGCAAAATAACTGAGTATTATTTTATCCTGTTCAAAAAAACGCACACCACCGATAAATGATAAAACAAGCGGCCTTTCCGTGTTCTTTTCTCTTTGAGCGTTTTTTCTTTCTCGAAAATCTTGTATTTGACCGTCACTTAAATTCGGCGAATTGTGAACAAGTAAATAATTATGTTCCGGTAAAAAACGTTTATATGCAGGTGAAGAAATAACCGTAAGGCCGCAGTTGTCAATTAATTTTTTTTCTGCGTTATAATAGAATCGGTTGTTCTCCATGAAGTAATCGCGGATATCAAGGATGTACCTGCCGGAATATTTATGAAGTAAAATATCCTTTAAAAGGACAGCGACACTAGAAGTAAGCATAATGACAACAGAATAGTCGTTTGCCTGTAAGATATGCCGTGCAAATTTTCGAAACTTCAAATATCCTATAAGCTTATGCCATTTGGGCGAGTTCTCGGACAGTAAGTAGTGAAAGGCTAGGTGATTTGCAGCGCCACAGCTTTCTTGCAAACTGCGTCTATCCCAATATACGATATCATAATCTGCCGTGGTTAGTTGCGTATAATTATGTAAATACGGAATGGCAAATATGTTTTCTAAATGCACGAAGCATAGCTTTCCATTCATCAGTGACTCACCTACTCATTTTCATTAATATTATGCAAAAGCTCAATATTTCCCAACCACCCGAAGTGGGGCTTAAATTGCATAGTATCAGTATAGGTAAAGGCGCCAATCAGTTTTTCCCAGCCTTTATTATTACTGACAATCTCAATTCCTTCTGAATTAATGAAAGTAAGTGGATAAGTCTTGGCAGAATAAGCTTTTTCAATGGTTGGAATTTTACGATAGTCAAAACCCATTAACGTTGCTGCAACAGCATCAACATAAACCGGATTGGCCCCGGCGATCAGAACGCCTGATTTTTTCGGGTCTGGTTCCATCGGTCCTTTTGCTTCACCTCCAATAATTCCGTCTATCAGGGCAAAATACTTACGCTGCGGAGTGTTTTGCATTTTACCGGCTTTATCTGCATAGAGAAGTATCTTGTTGAGGTCTAGCGTCGCGCGCCAGATGGTGTCGTTGCCGTGCCACGAGCCGTTGCGGACAACGTCCGACTGCGGGCTTCCGAGAAATAGACCGGCAATTTTTTTCACCAAAATAAAGGGGTAGTTGATAAGTGGATTTTTTGTTTTCAGCAGCTTCAGAGCCAACCCTTTTAGCGCGCTTTCCCTATCATTTTTCCTCGTTTCATGTTCAAACTTATCTCCACCTGTCTCTGGAGCACCAATGGTGTGATGCGGAATGGAGTTCTTAATTACACATGTTCCTACGAGATTTTTCAGGCAAGCAGTTATTCCCGTAAGCTTGTGTGTTTTCAGCTTGGGGAGATTAATGAATACATCACATTCCAAAATAGTCCTGGATATTACATAAACATTGTCTTTATCATTATGGTATCGCTTCGTCTCATTCATATCGTAGTCCGCACCATAATAGTCCTTGTTCCGCTTTCCGAAAAATTCGCTGTTTTCACCCAGATTCACCTTGACATACCCCTTTGGGTCACCAGGAAGCTTCTTCCTTTTTACGATAATGCCCTGCTTGTAAAACCAGCGTTCCTCGCGCAGATCAAAATAACTGATTTTGACGTTCGTGGTTTTTTGAAGCTCATCCACAAGCTTGGGTAAGCGAACATGTTGCATAATCGCATCCCAATCGGAATCAGTCTGTGGTGCATCAATAATGCAAATTTCACCTTGATTCTTTAGGTTCTTGATGACTCTTTCCAGCACAAGGCGTATCACCTCTGTGTGCGTGATTACATATTCCCATTCGTCTGGCTTGTATAAATGTGATTCCTTGACAAAGTTGGGCTTCAGAATGACCTTATAGCCGGGCTTGATCTGCGAATCAAGCTGCGCAAACAGAAACTCTGCAGCGGCATCCCTAGTTTCATGAAGCGCAGAATAGTCGGGAGCCTGTTTATATACGAATACCTGTTCGTCCATGTTTATCTCCGTATGCTATCAAGTTCCGACACAACAAATCGCAGCTTGCCGGACTTGGTTCTCGGAATTTTCTCAACATGCCTGATTTCAACTTGAATGTCGCCAAGACGGCTCGCAATTTCACCATACAGTTTTTTTTCATCTTCGGCATCATATTTGGCACCAGGCACGATGTTGACGGTCACTGCTCCGATTCGCTTTTGGACAAACTGTGCCTCTTTGATGCTTGTCAAATCCTTGAAAATATGGTCCAGTCGCCCGACTTTCGCTCCGTTTGACAGGATAACGTAATCTTCCTTTCTTCCGTCTAGCGAACTGACAACGCGTCCTGCAGCCGTATACGTTACCGTACAGTCATCACCGGTGGCGTAGCGGAGAAGAGGCATGGCAAAGTTGCACAGGCAGGTGCCGATAATTCTATAACTGGAACTGTCCAAATTCTGTAAAAACTCCACCGCGGCGAAATCCTCATCGACCCGCATCTCATGCCGTATGTCTTCTGAAAAATTTGCGGTCGACTCGCTGAGCCCATAATGCTGATATGGCTGTATGCCAAAGGCGGCTTCTATGTTTTTTTTTTGAGGGGCCAAAAGGTTTTCGGCCCCTGTGGAAACACGTGAAAGAGGCAGCGATAGATCGTTTTCCAGAATGAATTCAGCGAGAATGTTTATTGCGGAAGGATAGCCGTGCAACCATGTAATGTTGTTTTCACGTATGGCCTGGACATATGCAGACAAATTTGACTGCGACATATGATAGGTGCTGAAATACATCTGCCGGCACGGTTTATTCCAACGAAAAAACGGTGGGTTTTCCCATTTTGGGGAGACAACGCTCCGACCGCCGAGGAGGGCACACCAAGTGCCGTACTCTATGCCAAGCGCTCTACGATAGCGCCACCAGACAGCCCACTGCTCGGAGATGGCTTCTTGTGTGGTCTGGAATACAAATCCGCTTCCTGTAGTTCCGCTAGTATGCGTGGTGACAATTTTCTTCCGAGGAATAGCGGTTGAGAGAAAACTGTCCGGATTGGCATTTATGATGTCCTTTGTAAGGATTGGCAGAACTTTTAAATCATCCAACGTCCTGATACTGTCTGGATTGATGCCGCCGTCGTCGAACAGCTTCGTGTAATAGGGGACGGTATCATAGCAGTGATGGACCATCTTCCTCAGCCTTGCGTCCCGGTAGTCGCACAGTTGCTCATATGACCATTCCGCACGGCTCTCATATTCGGCGAGAAAACGCCAAAAGTCATTTCCATATCGTGTCCGCTTGATTCGGCTGCCTTCGTAATGACAAGCAAGATTCTGACCCCATATGGGAAGCCGATTATATATGGTCATCTTGTCCATTTACTTCATCCCCTCGATGATCATCCGGTGGCTCACAAAAGCATCTTCTATGGCATCGTTCTTTGCTTTTCCCGTTATCACCGCCGCAATATGCTTATATTCATCAGCAATGCCTTTGTCCTGCCTGAACTTCATCGTCTTCGTTTTGATATTCCCATATCTGCGCAGGCTGATATAATTATTCAACTCGCAGACTGAGCCGTTAGAGAAAACCCTGAGCTCCTCCTTGGGATATTTTTTAGATCCCATAGATGTATAGACAATGTTTGCCACAGCGCCGGAGACAAAGCGCATCCTGATAAGTGCGTTGTCCTTCTTTGGAAATGCTTTGTTATCAGCATAAGTAATGTTCAGCGACTCCAGCTTACTACCATCGAGAAATTGAATTGTATCAACAAAATGGCAAGCTTCACCGATAATGCGTCCACCACCGATGGCTTCATCCTGCGTCCAGTGGTCGTTGGGTATGAAACCGGCGTTGACAATATAGTCATATACGGCTGGAATCTTATCCGTAGACAGTGTTTCCTTTATTTTATGCACCAGCGGTGCGTAGCGTCGATTCATACCACAGAAAAGCTCGCCACTTGACGCTAGGTATGCTTTTTCGATTCGTTCTAACTCGACCAGCGTCAGGCAAAGTGGCTTCTCGCAATAGACGTGCTTCCCTGTTTCCAGTGCCTCAATAATGAACTTGGCGTGAGTGTTATGATTGGTTGAAACAATTACTAGATCAATTGAATCATCTTTCAGTAATTCGTGATAATCATTGGTAGAATATTCAAAAGGAAAGGATGTATTTGCTTGTGCAGCATTCATACCCCCAGTAGTAGCTAATCCTCTAAAATTATAAAGTTTCGTCTTTTTCAATGCAGGCAACATGGTATTCTTGACAAAATTACCTGCACCAATGAGACCAATATTTAGTATTTCATTTTTTCCTAGTGTATGAGTTTTCTTCTTGAAAGGTTGTCTACCATCAATCCTAGATTTTAGTTTATCAGTATTTGTTGAATATTCTAGCAATACACCGATATAGCGCTCGTTATTACTGTTTGTGGTGATTAGTTCATAAGCAGATGGAGAGTCATTAAAAGGAAAAACGTGCGTTATTAGATCAGTAAAGGAAGCTCGCCCCGTATTGATAAGTCGAACAAATTCCTCAATATTCCGTCCTTCTGTAAAACGTACATATCCAATGGGAAGATCAATTCCTTTCTCCTCATAGTCACTTTGGTACCTGCCAGGACCATAGGAACGCGCAATCTTAAACGTAAGTTCTCTTTCGTAGTATGGTCGGCGATCGATATTCATCTGAGTAACACCGATCATACAGATAATACCTTTATCACGAGTAATTGCAGCTGCTAAATCCATTGGTTGGTTGCTATTAGCTGCAGCAGTGATTATGACTTTATCAACCCCTCTTGACTGAGTAAGGGACATGGTAATATCGCGTGCATTTTCATCATTAGATTTAATGAATGCTTTTAATGGAGTAGAGCCCAGTGTCTTATTAACAACATCATAAGCAATAACATCACATCCATATGCATTAAGAATTCTTGCTGTTATATGACCAAGAAGCCCCAGGCCTACAACTCCAATAGTTTCTCCAGGAATAACCTCAGCTTGATGTATCCCTTCAAGAGCAATTCCACCTAGAGCACAAAATGCATACTGGCGAATATCTTCATCCTCTGTACTGATTCTAGCAATTAGATTCTTGTTTACTCTGTTAATTTCACTATGGTAGGCTTGCCCAACCATAGCAACTCTATCACCTATGGAAATATCAGTAACACCCTTTCCACAAGCTATTACTTTCCCTACACCTGAATAACCCATAGGCATAGGTTCTTTCAAACGATTGAAAGCAGATTCAACAGTATTCACTAAACCATCAGTAGAAACTTTATCAAATACTTTCTTTACTTGATCAGGCCTTTCCATAGCTTTTTGCAAAAGGTTTTTATTTCCAAAAGAGGCAAGACTTCTTTCAGTACCTGCACTTACAACTGAATACTCTGTTTCAACTAATACAAAATTATCTTTCACAGTCGGAGCTGGGGTTTCAATTACCTTAACAGATCCATCATTCACCATCAGAAATAGTTGTTTCATATACGACCTTGATTAATCAAAATATCCGCAATCCTCTCACACGCAAATCCATCACCATAAGGATTACTTGCCTGACTCATCACCTTGTATGCTAGTTCGTCTTCCAATAGTATCTTGAAGTTTCTATAGATAACCTCTTCTGTTGTACCAACAAGCTTTAGCGTTCTTGCTTCTATTCCTTCTGGTCGTTCTGTTGTATCCCTCATAACCAATACAGGCTTTCCAAGAGAAGGTGCTTCTTCTTGGATTCCTCCACTATCGGTAAGAATCATATAAGACCTTGCCAAGAAGTTATGAAAATCCAATACATCAAGAGGTTCGATGATCCTAATCCTATCACAACCACCTAACTCTTCATTTGCTGCTTGTCGTACGGCAGGATTGAAATGAATAGGATAGATTGCTTTCACATCATCATGCTCATCAATGATTCTACGGATTGCCCTGAACATATTGTGCATAGGCTGACCAAGGTTTTCTCTACGATGAGCGGTAATCAGAATTAAACGGCTTCCCTTCGCCCAATCCAATTGAGGATGAGAATAGTCTTTTCTAACAGTAGTCTTCAATGCATCAATTGCAGTATTACCTGTCACATAGATGGAATCTGGATTCTTTCCTTCTTTGAGGAGGTTCTGTCTTGAAAGTTCAGTGGGAGCAAAATTATACCTAGAGATAATGCTTACTGCTTGTCTATTGAACTCTTCTGGATAGGGAGAAAAGATATTGTACGTTCTCAATCCTGCTTCCACATGACCAACAGGAATTTGAAGATAGAAACATGCTAATGCAGTCACAAAGGTGGTTGAGGTATCACCATGAACTAGAACAACATCAGGGGAGACTTCTTCCAAGACTTCCTTAATCTTATTAAGAATGTTCGTAGTGATGTCAAACAGCGTCTGCTTAGGAAGCATGATTGAAAGGTCATAATCAGGAACCACCGAGAAAGCATCCAGGACCTGATCCAACATTTCTCTGTGTTGTCCTGTTACACAAACAATGGTCTTGATTCCCTTTCGTTTCTTTAACTCATTTACCAAAGGACATATCTTGATAGCCTCAGGGCGTGTTCCAAATACAAGCAATACTGTTTTCATAACCGATGGACTCCTGGTAGATTACAGATATTTCTCGTATCAAGAACAATTTTACTTTTAAGCTTGTCCATATTCTCCTTGATCTCGTTATGACCGACCATAATAACGACCATATCGACGGAAGCAAGAAACTCATCAAGCTTATGATGCTGGTTTGGGACCATATCCTTTTCAATATACGGGTCATATACCTGGACAAGCCTACCGGAAAGCGCATCATCCATACGTTCTAACATTTGCAGCGTGGGACTTTCGCGCACATCATCCACGTTTTCTTTGTAAGTGAGGCCATACAATCCGACGCGGCGCACATCAGTCAGCCCCATTTCTTTCATGATTTGACTGATACGGTGGATTACGAAGCGCGGCATCCCGTCATTGATTTTGCGCGCCGCCAGAATAATGTTAGTAAGACCGGGATAGTCACCCACAAGGAACCATGGATCAACCGAGATACAATGCCCACCCACACCGGGGCCAGGAGAGAGAATGTTCACACGGGGATGCATGTTGGCAATACGGATAATCTCATTGACGTCCATATTATCGCTACGGCAGATCTTTGCCAACTCATTTGCAAAGGCAATGTTGATATCGCGATATGTATTTTCCACCACCTTGGTCATTTCGGCAGTCTTGATGTCAGTCACAACAATCTCGCCCTGACAAAAAGAGGCATAAATCGATTTAATTCTTTCCCCCACGGCTCGGTCATCCGCTCCAATAGTGCGGTTGTTGTGGACCAACTCATATACCATATTTCCGGGAATAATGCGTTCTGGCGCATGAACGAGGTTAATGTCTTTACCAGTCGTAAAACCTGCCGCTTTGATTTCCGGCCTTATATACTTGTCTATCGTACCTGGAGAAACGGTCGATTCGATAACAACCGTCGCCCCCTTGGGGCAGGTCTTCAAAACACTCATGACTGCAGCGTTTACATATCTGGGGTCAATCCTTTTGCTGCTTTTATCATAGGGAGTCGGAACGGAAACAATATAAGTATCGGTAGTTTGATAGTCATAGCTGAAACGGATGCCCACCTTGAGCGCGTCCTGGAACAGCTTGTCAAGTCCGTTTTCCTTGAAGGTTGTCTTGCCAGCATTCAGCGTATCAACAAGCTCTTTGTCGTAATCCGTACCAATAACTTCGACACCATGCGATGCGAGCATCAATGCAGTAGGAAGTCCTATGTAACCAAGCCCAATTACGTTAATCATGTGCGTTCCCTTTATTCAAGATACTTTGATAATATAGCCATGCTGCATATCATCAGCTTGCCAGCGGAATTCAATACAGATCCCTTGCGAAAGAGTACCAAATCGAGGCGCATAATTTGTAAGACTACCGGAAGTATGTATGGAATACTCTGCGCCGACCGGCATGATTGTACAAACCTTCTTTGCATCAAAGAGGACTTTAATGCTTGCCTTATCTGTAAAAACCTCATAGTTGTTCGCGATATGCAGGTAACTATGGATTGTAGTAAGAACTTTTGTATTCACCAAATCCAGAACTATCAACTCCCCCTCTGCCAGTGAAATCATTCGCATATGTTTGTCTCCAAGATAGGTGTAATATGAGCCGGTAATCATTTGGTTGTGTTTTTCTGCCTTGACATTGCCGATCCGCCGCGCAACACGGTGTTCACCCCAGCACTCGGACTGCTCTCTTTCTCCGATAGTCAGTGTATTATGCGCTTCTGTGGAGCGGAAATATTTACGTTTACTTCCTTGGTATTGATAGGTTCCCGAATTCACGAATATCGGTTTATTATCAACTGACAACTCAAAACTGAGACAATCACAGTGGCTATGACCGGTCATATATTTTGGACCAATTTCTCCTGCATCGAACATCAGCGAAATGTTGCCATCGTACAGTTTGTAATAGCCACTTGCTGGAAAACTCATTGAGTAATTCGGTGCAATATTGAATAACTCATTTGCCGCCAACAAAAGTGCCCCACCGTCCTTGGCAACTCCATCGCCAGAATCATTGAAAAGTGGGGTTCTCCCCATACCTTTTTCGATAGATGCAAGGGCATCTACCATCCTTTGGATTACCGGCAGTAGCTCCTTATACTGTGACTTTTCCGCCTGCTGCAGCCAATACGCCACGCGGATGTTATCTTCCAGGATGTTCTTGTGATACATGGGGCTCAACTCGAAATGAACGCCATCAGTAAGAATTTCTTCTTTGACTTCACGAAGAAACAACTGTATGTATTTTGTAAACACCCCTGCTTCGCCAAATACCAAGCTCCCCAGCAGAATTGTCTTGAGATTTTCAAAGTAATGATTTCCGAGCTGCCACAACTCTTTGCGCTTCATCAAGGTACGATATTGCGTGTATATATTTCCAACCGCTTTCTCACGGAACTCCACATCGTTTTCAAACGCTTTTCCAAACAAATCAAAGCATATCAACAAATTCGGTATTCGCATGGAAATCGTATAGGGATGCCAACCATCGCCAATACCTGCTGGGTTTGCGGCCATCCATGAACCAAGCAGCTCTTTAAATTTGTCGAAATACTTCCGATCGGTGGTCTGACTGAATCTAGCAGCAAGAGCTATTGCATACTCGAAGTAATGAAGATTAAAACGCCATAGCGGAGATGCTTCGACCTGCCATGTAGTCAAGTCAACAGTGTGAGATTCGTTCAGCAAAGTAATCTCATTTCTCATGATCCAATCCACATTAAAACGGGACAGATATTCCGCATTCAACTCCAACGAGGGGATTACCATGGTGAGATGCAATGGAGTATCATTCGGAGTATTTGTAATTGATACCTTGGATTTCATAACAAGCGGCTTAATAAGTTGTCCGGCAATTTGGACAGGCCGAAGATATTTAATCGTATTGTAATATAGCGCTATTGTGCCAAGCATTACGACCGCGATCCTTTTATGGCAATGCTCTGCATAATCACACTTAGAAGCTTCTTAGATAGCTCTTTGTAATCGAAGTCCTTTGCGCCATCTTTTGTATTTTCGCAGAGCCTTTCATATTGCGCAGGCGGCATTTCCTTGATTTGAAGAATAGCGTCAGCTAATGCTTCAGGCGTATGCTCATCCAGTTCGATGCCACAGTTGTATTTATCAATGATGGAATACCCCATCTTAACGGTGGAGATGACTGGCCTTCCGCTTGCCATGTACTCAAACAGCTTATTTGAGCTGTTGCCCCGCGTCCAGTTGTATTCAGTTTGAGAGTAGTTAAGAAGATTTACAGAAGACCTGCTGAGTATAAAGGGGATATACTTCTTTTCTATAAAACCCTTCATTTTCACATTCATCAACTTCTCATCCACGATTCGTCGGCGAAGGGATTCGGCCTCATTGCCGTCACCGTAAATCAGGAATTCAATGTCTGGGTTACTGCGAAGAATGTAAGCCGTATCGATAATATTGCCAACGTTATTTATTTTACGAATCGCTCCTGTATACACAACACGAAACTTGTTATTATTCAGATCGGCATCATCCAACTTGCAGGTTTTGATCTGTTCGTAATAGGATGAGAGCTCAACTCCGTTATTGATGTAATAGCATTTGTTCAGGTCAATATCACCACCTTGGTCAGTTGTCCATTTATGTTCCTTGAGATAGTCCGTATCGCCCTCCTTTGTAAATATCAATGCATCTCCATGACGGTATATCCAATGCTCACCGGCAGTGAGAAATTTCCCTATTAGGCTGTTTCCCTGGATTCGGGTTGCTAAGAATATAGCTTCAGGCCACAAATCTCGCACCTCACAGATACAGGGGACACGGTAGTGTTTGGCGATTTTAATGCCAGCAATCATTGCCAATGGTTGAGGGCTTGAAGACAAGATTACGTCGGGTTTGCCATGCTCTTTAGCATATTGCTTACTGACAGAGAAAAGGTTGCGATAGAACGCCAACATGTTCTTTACCCGACTTACACCGCCAGACTTTGAGGAAGGGGTTTTTACAAACACAAATGGTGTATCAAACTCGTTGTTTACCAGATATTTTGAATCATCCTGAATAATATTAATATCGGAAAAATGCTGGTAGGAAGCGGCGAAAATCGTTGTACTGATACCTGTATCTGCCAGATGTCGTGCAAAATTATACGGACGGATATGGCCATTCAAGCTTGGAAGTGTCGCATAGTGATGAAATATCCATAGATTCTTCATTATATATTTCGAATACTTTCCCTTGTTTGTATTGGTCGATTTCTTCTTTCAAACACTACATTATCGCCAGAGAAATCTTTCTCTCTCCAGGAACTACCGATCATATCAAGAGTATCTACCCGATACTTCTCTGGCTCCGGTGATGAGTATTCGTTTCATGCTTTTCTTCTCTTACTCATTCCCCGTCCCACCTTCTTTCACCCCTTCTCTTTTGAGAACAGAAACAATGGTACCGAAGAAACAGCGGATATCCATGAGTAGGCTCATTCGCTTTGCGTACTCGCCATCGAGCTTTGCTTTTACTCTAATGGGAAGCTCATCCCTTCCGTTTATCTGAGCCCAACCAGTAAGACCGACTGGAACATCGTTGGCTCCATACTTGTCCCGCTCTTCAATAAGATCATACTGATTCCACAGAGCGGGTCTAGGACCAATGACAGACATCTGGCCAACAAAGATGTTCCAGATCTGGGGAAGTTCGTCTAGGCTGGTTTTCCTTAGGAACTTTCCGACTCGGGTGATGTACTGTTCAGGATCCTTCAATTGATGGGTAGGAATATCCTTTGGAGTATCAATTTTCATGGTCCTAAATTTCAGTATGTTAAAATGTGTTTTATGAATCCCGACTCTTTTCTGCTTGAACAAAACAGGACCTTTGGAATCGATCTTAATCGCTATGACAATAATCAAGAATAATGGAGACAAGATGATTAATGCCAACAAAGAACAAAAAAAATCACCACCGCGCTTAATATGCAAATAAACCATAGATGGAGCTTTATTCTTCTGAATTGTTGATTCTTCAAGTCTCAAGGTTTCATTATCCATATAAGATTACTATCACTTCATAACAATTGCATGGGAAAACAACACATCACTCCCACCTTATGTTCATAAGTTCCCCACCACCTATTTCAGCTCTGTGCCCAAATACTGGTGTGGCTAACCTAATTCAATGTCTACTTCCACCTAGTCTCAATACATCCCGCCCAATATCCCAAAATCCCTCGATTCCTGCATATTTATGCAGCTTTCGACCTCTCAGACCGTATTCCGGTATATTCCTTCCTAGTCCTATTCTTCAAAACGACTAAAGA
>NZ_JBFWIJ010000030.1:0-40731 GCF_050256055.1 Sphaerochaeta sp.
CCGCTTATTTGGTGGAAGGGAAGCGGACCAACCGTTTCTTCAAGGGTTTCTTGTTCTCGGTGAAATAGTTGAGCACCATGACCAGGATCAATACACCGCCCCAGATGAGAGATATGTAATAACTGCTGATGGTGGGGAACCGGTTGAGTCCGGTCTCGAGCAAGCGGAGCAGGATGATTGCCAGCACCACTCCGCTGATCCGTCCTTTCCCTCCGATTGGGTTGACGCCGCCCAGAACGACGATCAAGACGCACTGCAGGGTATATACCGAACCATAATCCGCACGAGCGGAATTGTAGTTGGCAAGCATGATCATCCCACCCAATGCTGCACAGATGCCGGAAATTACATAGGTTTCGATCAGCAGACGGTCAGTGCGCAAACCACTGAACTTGGCTACGGTTTCGCTGGTCCCGAGCATATAGATTTTTGTTCCGAACACCGTCTTGGAGATAAGAAACCAGATGAACACCGCCATGACGATGAAAATGACCAATTGTACCGGTATCAAGTCAAAGATACGGTTGTTGATTGTCTGGGCGTAGGATCGGGAGAATTTGCTGATAGCATTCCCGTTGGTCATGGCCAGGCATATGCCGGTGAACAGCTCCCCTGACCCCATGGTTGCAAGAATCGGGGGGATATGAAATTTCGAGACGAGCAGGCCGTTGAAGAATCCGAATCCAGCGCCAAGCAGCATGGCGAGTACGATCACCAATCCGATGGCATAGCCGGGAAGTGCACCGCCCGCTGATGTGAGATTGAGCAGGAGAAAAGCCATGAGAATGGACGTGAGGTTGGCTATCCCGACCACTGACAGGTCGATGCCTCCGGTGATCATGCACAACATGACTCCCAGACTCATCAATCCGAATTCAGGGAATTGTGCAGCCATCGTCTGGAAGTTGATGAGTGTATAAAACTTGTTGAATCGGGTGATTGCCATGAAGAGCATCCAGATGCCGATCATCAGCACCAATCGCCAGACATGCCTGTCACTGCGATACAATGTTCTGAAACGATCTAGCGAGCGCGTATACGTCTGTGTCATCAGGCAGCCTCCTTGAGGTTGGATGCATGCTTCCTCGTCCGGTTCATCAGAATGACTTGATATGCACTGACGCCGGTTCCGATGATGATCAACGCTCCGGTGAATACACTCCGATAGGAAGTGGGAATGCCAAGCAGGATCAATGAATTGCCGACGATGACGATCAAAAGGGTTCCCAGCATGCATCCAAGCAACGTGCCACGACCTCCTGTGATCGCCGTGCCTCCCAAAACGACACCGGCTATGATATTCATTTCCATCCCGAGCATATTGGTCGGGTGGGCTTGTTGCATCATACATACCCGGATGACACCGGCAAGGCTGGAGATCATGCCAACCATGATGTACATGATCACTTTGGTTCTTACGACATTAAACCCGGCTCTGTGTGCGCTTACTTCACTTCCCCCGATCGCATAAATGCCTCTTCCGAACATGGTGTAGCGCAAGAGGAAGAATACAAACAACAAGACGAGTACCAGGGCAATGAACGCAACCGGCATCCTGCTGGTCAGCCCCGAGATGGAATTGCGTGCGGTGAACAGGGAACTGGTGCCCCACTCCCGCATTCCCGGGGGAATGATGGTCAGTTGCCGTGAATTCAAGGCGCCTTGCATGATTCCCTTGAATACACTGGAAGAACCGAGGGTCACAATGAGCGCCGGAAGTCTGAAGTATCCGATGAACAAGCCGTTGAAAGCACCGAGTAATGCGCCTATTGCCAACGCGAGTACGATTGCCAGCCAGACTCCACCTTGGTAGTCGATGTCCAGCAGGAATTTGGTCGTTGCATAGACGCTCAAGGATGCCAATGCGGGGAATGATACATCAATGCCTCCGGAAATGATGACCAGAAACGTCCCGACTGCAAACAATCCGGGGACGATCAACGCCGAAGCGATATCCACAAGGTTGTTTGGAGAGAAGAATTGGCCTGACCGGAATTCGATGAGCAGGCACAATGCAAGGAGTACCAGGAATATATAGGGCTCGTTGCGCCGGGCCAGTTTTTTCAGCAATGCAGGTGTTGTGCTATTCATACCCATTCCCCCTAGAGCATATACGATAGGATTGTTTGCTCGTTTGCAGCTTCTGCCGCCAACTCAGCAACAATTCGTCCTGATTTCATGACGAGAATCCTGGAACAGTTTTCCACTACCTCAGGCAGGTCGTCACTGATGATGATGATTCCCATACCTTGGTTCGCCAGATTTTGGAGAATACCGTGGATGTCATGCTTCGAACCGATATCAACGCCAACGGTAGGCCCATTGAGGATCAATACATCCAGGTTGCAGGCCAGCCATTTTGCCAGTACGATCCGCTGTTGATTTCCACCGGATAACGTCTGGCTTGCATTGTTCGGATTCGGAGTTGCAATGGAGAGGTCGTGGACCCATCGATCGATTTCCTGCTTCCGTTTGTCTTGGTCAATGATGCCAGATCGCTTTGTCAGCTGGTCTATTTCCGAAATGATGATATTGTCGGCGATGCTTTGCGGCAGGAACAAGCCTTCGCTCAAGCGATCTTCCGGTACATACCCGATGTTGTGGTCGATGGCATCCCGGGGACTTTTGATGACCACAGGTTCGCCTTGCAGCAGGAAGGTTCCTTCCTCAATGGGTTTCATGCCGAACAAGGAAAGCGCCAATTCGGTGCGTCCCGAATCCAGCAGTCCGGTGATGCCGATGATCTCACCTCGATGCAAAGCGAAGGAAATATCTGAAAAACTGCCCTTCACCCCGATATGCTTTACGTGAAGTATCGGTTGTTTCGAAACCTGCTTGGCTACAAAACGTCGTGCCTCAAAATCCCTTCCGGTCATATAGTAGGTGAATTTTTTGTCATCCAATTCAGCGGTGGAGCCGGTGGCCACCAATTCACCGCTCCTGAGAATGGTGAAGTTCTCTGAGATTTCAAACACTTCGTTCAGCTTATGGCTGACAAATAGGATGGCAATTCCTTTTTTCTTGAGTTGGAGAATGATATCGAAGAGGTTGCGGACTTCCTTCTTGGTGAGCGCCGTCGTAGGTTCATCCATAATGATGAGTTTGGTATTGAACATCAGGGCCCGGCTGATCGCGACCATCTGTTTTTCGGCGACCGACAATGTCCCTACATAGGCATCCAAGTCGATGCTTACATTGATTTTCGAAAGGGCTTCCTCTGCAATGGTCCGCATGCGTTTCCAGTTGACTATCTTGCGACCTTCGGCAAGTTCACTGTTGAAGGCGAGATTTTCCATGACGGTCAGATTCGGAAATACCGAAAAATCTTGGTAAATGACCTGTATGCCATTATTGATGGCTTCTATCGGGGTTATTTTTTCATATTGCTTTCCGTTGAATTCGATATATCCAGCATCCGGGTTGTATACGCCACTGATGATTTTGATCAAGGTGGATTTGCCGCTTCCATTTTCACCGGCCAAACAATGAATTTCACCGGGATGTATCGTGAACGAAACATCTTTGAGCGCCTGCACTCCTACAAATGATTTATAAATTCCTACGGCTTTGAGTAGGCTCTCTGACATACTACGCTACCCCCTCTTTCAGGTCTTTTCCAAACTCTTTCGGTGTCTCATATAATACAGCCCTGTCGAACACATATTCGGCAGGGCTGAACAGTATGGAATCTACTTAGAACCCGAAATCATACACGTTCTGAGCGTTGATGACGATCCAGCCTTCGCCCTCAAGAACCGTCTTGCTGCCGGCTTTGAATTTCATGTTGGTATAGCCGTTGACACCAAGATCAAGCGGTGCTTCGATCTTCTCACCCTTGAGTACCTTCACCGCAAGCGAAATCATGGCTTTGCCGGCAAGGGCGGGATCCCAGAGGGTAAGGGACTTGACCACGCCACTCTTGAGGAGCTCAGCATTGTCCAACGGCATGCCGGTTCCGGAAGTAAAGGCTTTTCCGATGAGTCCCAATTCTTCAATTGCACGTGCAACACCCGGAGCATCGTAGGAGGAAGTCCCCATGATTCCTTTCAGGTTGGGGTACTTCTTGAACAATTCCTTGGCTACGTTGTAGGCAACATCACCATTGTCATTGGATTCAACACGCTTCTCTGCATCCAGAAGCTGCATCTTGGGATACTTTGCTTTCTGATGCGCTACGCCGGCGTCAGCCCATTCATTATGGGAGCCGTTGGTCAGGGAAGCCACCATGGTGGTGTAGACTCCCTCGTAGTTCATGGCTTCCGCGAGATTGTCCATGATGAATGCACCGTATCCTGCATTGCTGAAAGCCTCGATATCATAATCGACGTTTTCCAGGGCGGCCCCTTCATGGGTGATGACCACAATACCGGCTTTTCGCGCTTGGGCAAGCACCGGTTCCAATGATTCCAGATCTACGGGAACAACACACAATGCATCTACGCCTTGTGCAATCAAGTCCTGGATGAGCTGTGCCTGCAAGGTAGCGTCGATCTGGGGCGTTCCCTTCTGATACACATTCAGTCCGGTTTCCTTGGCGTATTCATCAACACCAGTCTTCATGCGAACGAACCAAGGGTTTGAGGCATCCTTAGGTACCACTACGATCTCATAGCCCTTACTCGTTTCCGTCTGTCCTGCAGCAAACAAAGCCGGTACTACCATAAGTACCACCAATATGAGTGCGAGAATCCTTTTCATCCTGTGTTCCTCCTTTACAGTATGTACCAAAATACTAAACCCGGAGCATTGAGAAGTCAAATACTATAACTAAATAGTTTAGTTGTTTGGATTACTTGGCAAAAAAAATACGATTATTACCACTGAATAGTGAATAAAATTGATAAAATAGCCGAATATATAAATTAATTAATTAAAATTTATTAAACTATTTGACAGGGAATTCTGATCGCAGGTATGCTGTGCATATGGGGATCAAAGAGATTGCCGAGAAGGCAGGCGTATCAAAAACCACAGTCTCACTTGCGTTGAACGGGCATAAGGGAGTCAGTCATGAAACGCGTATGCGTATTCTTTCCCTGGCCCAGGAGATGCAATATCGTGTTCCGGGAGAACGGATAGTCAGTCATCCCAGCCAAGGCTTCATCATGTTCGCACGTTTCAGAAAGCATGGCCTGATACTCAATCAGGATCAGAGCAGCTTCATCATGGATTATATCGACAGCATCAACCAAACAGTCTGCGAAGCCGGCTATACCTTCGAGATTGTGGACTATCAATGCCAATTCGTATCGGCTTGTGTTGGTGCGATCCAGAACCGAAGGCCGAAAGGGGTCATCATACTGGGAACGGAACTTGACGAAGTTGATATCCGTTTGCTGGGAGCCTTGACGATCCCGTATGTGGTGATCGATACCTTTTTTGATCATGTACAATGCGATTTCGTCGATATGGCAAACATCGGTGCGGTGTATCAGCTCATCAGCTATTTGAAGGATAAGGGAAACCAAACGATCGGAATGGTGACCTGTTCTGTGAAATCGGGAAACGTACTGATGCGGGAGCGAGCCTTTCTACTTGCCATGCAGGAATTCGGCATGCATGCCGATGCCGATTCCTTTTTCACCGTTGAACCGGGATTCTCCGGTGCATACAACTCCATGGTTATGCAGGTTACTCCCGGCAGATCCCTGCCGCAGGCTCTCTTCTGCTACAATGATATTGCAGCATACGGAACGATGAAGGCCTTGAAGGAACGTGGTTTGTCCATCCCTATGGATATCTCGCTGATCGGGTTTGACGATCTTGCGATGTCTGCGATGATGGAGCCCCATCTTACTTCGATCAAAGTTCCCAACCATCAATTGGGAAGGAAAGCTGCGCAACTGCTTTTGGAGAAGATTGTTTCCAAACGGACCCATGAACCGGTCAGTATCTTGATCGGGGGGAGTTTGGTGATCCGGGATAGTGTAATGCAAAGGACGTGACAAGGAGGTTTTGGTCATGAGCAAGTATTCAATCATCTTGGGGAATCTGGGAAACACCTGTGATCGGTTTCTCTCATCCGGATATAAGGATGAATTGCCGAAGGAGACCTTGATCCGACAAGCGTCGGAAATAGATGGCGTCGAAGGTGTGGAACTTGTGGGGACTTGGGATGTCTCACGTGAGAATGTGGAACAAGTAGGCGAGATGCTTGCCAAATACGGGCTGAAATGCGTCTCGATCATTCCCGACCATTTCAGCCAGAAACGCTGGGGACGGGGGAGTCTTTCCGCAAAGGACCCTGACATCAGGAAGCAAGCCCTTGAGTATACCTTTGAATGCGTGGAAATGGCCCGTCAGCTTGGATGCAAAACATTGAACATCTGGCCGGGGCAGGATGGGTACGATTACATTTTACAGTCAGACCTCGTCCGTGAACGGGGTTGGCTGAAGGAGAATATTGCAAAGGTTGCTGCTTCTGCACCCGACATCAACTTCGCCTTGGAGTACAAGCCGAAGGAACCAAGGAACTATTGCTTTATGGCCAGGGCATCCGATACGTTGCTGCTGGCAAAGGAAACCGGATTGGAGAATGTCGGTGTCTGCATCGATACCGGCCATGCCTTCGTAGCCGGAGAGAATGTAGCCGAATCAATCGTCATTCTTCAGGAATACGGGCGCAAACTATTTCATATGCATTTCAATGACAACTATGGGGCTTGGGATGATGATATGATCGTCGGATCGGTTCATTTCCCGGTCTATGTGGAGACACTCTTCTGGCTGAAGGAAACCAAGTACGCAGGATGGCTCTCCATGGACCAGTATCCCTACCGTGAAGACGGGCAAGGTGCCTTGCGGGAGAGCGTCGAATTCCTCCAGATGATCGAAAGACGTTTGGATGATGCCGTCATGCAGGAGCTGCGCGCCTTGGTCAGTGCTGGTGATGCGGTGAAGACGCAACGGTGGTTGCGCAAGACTTTCTTCAAATAGAGCGAATCTTCTGAACATCCCGACCGATCAGGATATTCCCTGATTGCTCGGGATGCCTGTCTCCACAACCCTGTATTATCTGCAAGATGGAAGCATGGGGCCTTATTCGGCAGCTTCCGACTTCACCGACGACCACCAAGCGTACCATGACCGATAAACATTTGCTTGAACGGAAAGGACGAAAGCGATAGGGGTATGGGGAAATCCTTATGTTACAGGCCGAATTGCATCGAGCAAAAACGCTTTCCACTCTCGGTTCTGAAAATCTGAGCATAGGTGTGCTTGATCGTCTGGATATCACTCTGATGTTCCTGCAGGTTCACCAGAAAATCACTTTCCACCAGTATCTGATAATCCAGACCCTGGATATCATGATAGGTATGGTGATGTCCGACCAAAAATGCAACCCGATCGATGACGGATTCTGGAAATCCCAGATTGGAAAGTAATTCCCGTGCAATCCGAGGACCTTCCTTTTCCTGCAGATTTCCGCTGGAGCGTCCATCATATTTTTCTTCACAGATTTTTATGCCGATGTCATGCACGATGGCTGCAGCTTCCAAAGTAACCTGCGTAGTCTCATCCAGGGCCTCGAGCAAACCGATGGCTCTGGCATAGCCATGCACCTTGATCAAATGTGCAATTCTGTGTGCATTCGGACCATCATAGGCGATGACATCATCCAGAAGACGGGCAAGCAAGGTATTGTTTTCCATAGAATCCTTCTTGCTGTACTATACAGGAAAAACAAAACGGGGGCACCTTCTGTTGGAAGCCGCCCCCATTCGTTGATTCAGATTGCTCTTGGATCGACATCCTTCGAATAATCGATATCCGGGAAACCGAACCCGTGAATCTGTTCATATTCCGTCTGGACACCGGCCAGATCACCTTCCTTCAGGCTTTCGCCTTCCTTTTGGAGGGCCCATCGGCGCTCGACTTCCTTCTGTACCGATTCCAGCATTTCCCAGTCATCCACCCTGAGTCTTCCCTGCTCATCGGTGAGGATGGGATTGCCGCTGTAGAGATTCGTTGTGAAGAGACGGTAGATCTGCTGGGTGCAGTGCTCATGCAGGTTGCGTTCCTTCATTACCTGATAGAGCAAAGCCATGTACAAGGGAACCACAGGAATGACCGCACTGGCGCGGGTGACCAAGGCCTTGTTCACTGACACGAATGCCCTTCCCCCGATGGTCTTCAGTTTCTGCTCGAGCGTTGCTGCACGCTTCTCCAGGTGCTCCTTCGCCTTGCCGATCGTTCCTTCCCGGTAAACAGGGTAGGTGATCCTCGGCCCAATGTAGGAGTAGGCCACGGTAATGGCATGGTCGGCAAGCAGGTTTTCAGCAAGCAGGAAATCAATCCAAAGACTCCAATCCTCGCCGCCCATGACCTTGACGGTTTCCTCAACCTGCTCGTCCGTTGCAGGTTCGATCACTGCGCTCTTGACCACGTCACTGTCCAGGTCGACCGATAACGCCCCAAAGGGTTGTCCGATCGGCTTGAGCACCGACCGATAGGTCACGTTGGTTTGCGGGTCCGTACGAAGCGGGCTTGCCAAGGAGTATACCACCAGATCGACCTTACCCAATTCCTCTCGGATTCGTTTTGCCGTCTCTTTCTTGATCTCGGTACTGAACGCATCCCCAAAAACGGAACTCGCCTTGCAACCGGCTTTCCGGGCAAGGGCTTCGAACGCCATCGTGTTGTACCAACCCGGAGTGGCCGTCTTGTTTTCGCTCGGTTCCCGTTCAAAGCTTACATTGATCGTGTCAGCTCCGCCGGCAAATGCAGCGACGATTCGGGAGGAAAGCCCGTAGCCGGTTGATCCCCCTAGCACCAGAACCCGTTTGGGCAACGCAAGCGAGGCCGCTTGTGGATAGGAAGCTTCCTTGCTTTCCTGTGCATGGGCTTTCACCCAAGCCACTTGGTCCTCTACATACCTGCGGCATCCCTCGGGGTGGGCGGTAAGGGAAACATTTCTCAGTACCTTCTTCGTAATGATCACAACGAGCCTCTTTATAATTGGTTTTGGTTGCCGACGATGCACATCCAGGAAGCTTCGGCAGCTTTTTGTCCATTGACGGTTATCGTACCGTTCTGCCTGAGCATTGACTGGGACACCCTGGTATTATGGACCTCAATGATTGCCGTGTCACCAGGTCTCACCTGGGCTCGGAATTTGGCCTTCTCAATGGTTGCCAACACAAAGAAAGCACCATGCGGAAGAATTCCTGCCTGACAGAGTCCAGCTCCTCCACATTGGGCCATGGTCTCCACCAGGATTACTCCGGGAACCACCGGATAATCGGGGAAATGGCCCTTGAAGAAGAAATGATCGGCGGTAAATACCCGTTTGGCAACGGTGTGTTTCTCATCCACTTCCAACAGTTCATCAAGAAATAAAAACGGGTCGCGGTGGGGCAGCAGCTCCATCGGAGTTTCGTACGGTTCGTGCATGCTTCCTGTTCCTCCTCTCAGGCGTTTTGGAATGCTTTGAATACGAGCACACCATTGTGCCCGCCAAATCCAAGCGAATTGCTCATGGCATAGCGAATTGTACCTTTCCTTCCTTGGTTCGGTACATAGTCAAGGTCACACTCGCTGTCTGGATTGGTCAGGTTCAGCGTGCAGGGGAAATACTGGTCGCGGATCGCCAACATGCATACGATGGCCTCAACGGCTCCAGCGGCTGCAATCAAATGGCTGGTCATGGACTTGGTGGAAGAGACCTTGAGCTTGTATGCATGGTCACCGAACACCGTCTTGATCGCCTTCGTCTCCATGGAATCGTTGGCTGCGGTACTGGTGCCGTGGGCATTGATGTAATCGACCTCCTCCAGCTTTGCTCCCGCCATTTCCAAGGCTGAGCGCATCGCTCTTGCAGCTCCCTCTCCCGCCGGATCGGGAGCCGTCAGGTGGTAGGCATCACAGGTCATACTGTATCCAACGATTTCCCCGAGAATCTGTGCACCACGGCTTTGTGCATGGGACAGCGACTCAAGGACAAGCATGCCCGAGCCTTCACCCATGACGAATCCGTCCCGTTCCTTGTCAAACGGACGGCTGGCGATCGTCGGCGTATCGTTGTACCGGGTTGCCAGTGCCTGTAGACGGCAGAAACCGGCAACACTGAGTTGGGTGATCGCAGCCTCGGTCCCTCCTGCCAACGCCACGTCGACCAAGCCGAAGCGGATGGCGTTGAATGCATCCCCGATGGCATCGGTACCCGATGCACAGGCGGTCACCGTGGTATGGCACGGTCCCTTGAAGCCGAAGTGGATGGCGATATTGCCGGCCGCCTCGTTGCTGATCAATTTAGGGATGGTCAACGGGGCCACAGCATGCGGGCCGCGGTCATACAGCTTGGCCAGGTTCTCCTCGACCACCTCGAAACCACCGATGCCGTTTCCCATGTAGACTCCGCTGCGATACGGATCGAAGGACCCTGCTTGCAACTTTGCCTGATTCATCGCCTGCACGGCGGCATGAGCGGCGAATTTGGTGAAGTCGGCCATACCCCTGATTTCCTTCCGGTCAAGCAGGTCGGATGGGTCGAAATCCCTGACCTCTCCTGCAATCTTGGCAGGATACTCGGTCGTATCGAATTTGGTGATCGGTCCGATCCCCGACACCCCAGCCTGTATCTTCTCCCAGAACTGTTCCACATTTGTTGCGAGGGGATTCACCGTCCCCATTCCGGTCACTACCACTCGTTCAAGTTCTTTCATAGTACCACCCCGTTTACATTGCCATCCCACCATCGACCGCCAGAACCTGGCCGGTGATGTAGGAAGCCTTCTCTGATGCCAGGAATGCCACTGCCTGGGCAACCTCATCCGCGTCCCCGATGCGTCCAAGGGGAATCTGCTTTGCCAGTTGTTCCTTCAATGCGTCGGAAAGCACTTCGGTCATCGATGTATCGATGAAACCCGGTGCCACAACATTGACCCGCACCGAACGTGAAGCCAACTCACGGGCAAGACTCTTGGAAAATCCGATGATGCCCGCCTTGCTGGCCGCATAGTTGGTCTGCCCACCGTTCCCCATCAATCCAACCACACTGCTGATGTTGATGATCGAACCTTTGCGGGAACCGGCCATCAGACGGGAAAGCCTCCGGCAGGTAAGGAAGACCGAAGTCAGGTTCACGGCGAGTACATCATCCCAGGCATCATCCTTCATGCGCATGATGAGCCCGTCGCGGGTGATGCCTGCGTTGTTCACCAGGACATCCACCGTCTTCGCCTCCGCGATGACCTGTTCCAATGCAGCTTCCACACTGCTTCTGTCGGCCATGTCACACACGATGTGATGCAGGTCCTGCGTGTCTGCCCCCTCACCGCGGCTGCGGGAAAGGTACCAGACCTCATATCCATCGGCGAGCAGGGCTTTGATGATCGCCAACCCGATCCCTCGTGATCCTCCGGTAACCAATGCATGCATGCGTTCACTCATTGTCGTATTTCCTTTCCAAAGGTTTGTATCGCTGTTTCCTGCCCGAGCGCGATGCAGGATATATCCAGTTTGCTGTTTTTGCACAGGCCGCACAGGACGTTTCCGTATCCGACCTCGGCCACCTGTGCACCTGTTTGCTGAGCCAATGCTGCCACTTCTCCCAGGACGGAAGTCCATCGCACCGGCTGTGCCAGCTGTCGTGCAAGATGATCCTTCGCATCCTCGCCATCCTTGATGGGCGAGCCGTCTACGCTGGAAAGCACAAGGCTGGTTGGATCGCAGAAGGAAAGGCTGTCCAAAAAGGCCCTGAAACCGGTGGTCGCTTCCTGCATGAACGGGGTATGGAACGGTCCGGAAACCTTGAGGGGGATCACCCGCCTCGCGCCGGCTTCAGTAAGCAGGTCCTTGGCCTTCAGCATCGATTCAGTGAGCCCGGAAAGCACCACCTGCTGCGGACCATTGTCGTTTGATGCATACAATCCAGGAAGCCGAGCCTCCTCCAGAATGGTGTTGACCGCGGCAAAACCGAGGCCGATGACTGCTGCCATTCCGAGCTCTCCATACCGTTGCTGTGCCTTTCTGGCTTCTTCATCCATGAGTTCCGATCTGCGTTTTACGATGGTAAAAAGCGTCGTATCGTCAAGGATTCCCGCCCCTGCATAGGCACTGAGTTCACCCAAGCTGAATCCGCTGTGTCCGACAAACGTATGCCCGGTTTCCTCCAACCTGATCTGTGCGCTTCGGTTTGCCAAGGTAATGACAAACTGTGAAGCTTGGGTTGGTTTCAAGTCGTCCTCGCTGCCTTCACTCACCAAGGCATAGAGATTTCGGCCGGCAATCTCACCGGCCAACTGGAACAAGTCCCTGACTTTCTTGCTTGCCTGGTACAGATCGGTTGCCATCAGGGGACTTTGGGAACCCTGTCCAGGGTACAGTGCTAGGATTGATGCCATACGAGTAGTGATCCTCCATAGGTAAGTCCGGCTCCGAAGCCCACAAACAGAAGTTTCTGTCCCTCTTTCAGCAACCCCTTTTTCTGCATCTCTGCGAGTGCAAGGGGAATGGATGCCGCCGAGGTGTTGGCATAGTGCTCGATGTTCAGATAGAACGCATCCTCATTGAGCGAGTACCGTTTGGCACAGGCGCTGATGATACGCTTGTTCGCTTGGTGGGGAACGATCCAATCAATATCATCGATCGTCAGATTGTTACGTTGCACAAGCGAAAGAATGGTTTCTCCGATCGACCGGACGGCAAAATTATACACAGCCCTGCCTTCCATGGTGATGCACCGTTGGCCGGGGTCGATGGTCAAGGCTCCCGAACCGGCGCCTTCCGCCTTGAGCAGGGTGTCGAGCAGTCCTTGCTTGCTCGAATCCTGTTCAAGCAGTACGCAACCTGCTCCGTCTCCGAAGAGTACGCAGGTGTTGCGGTCCTTCCAGTTGATCACCGAGGATAGTTTCTCCGCACCGATCACCAAAGCATTGCGCATGCTGTTGCTGAGAATCATGGCCCGGGCCACTTCCAAGGCATAGATGAAGCCGGTGCATCCGGCGCTGACATCGAGGGCGGGACCGGAAGTTCCGAGCCGCTCGGCAAGCAGACAGGCGGTGGAAGGAAAGCCGGGGTAGTCGCTCGTTGCCGTTGCGACTACGATGCCGTCGATCTCGTCCTTGGAGCGGCCGAAGCGGGCAAGCAGATCCTCGACGGCAAACATTGCCAGGTCGCTTGTCGTTTGTTCCTTCTCTGCTATATGTCGTTCTCCGATTCCGGTGTGGCTTCTGATCCACTCGTCACTGGTGTCGACGATGGTGGAAAGTTCTGTGTTGGTGAGCACCTTGGGTGGGGCGTAGGCTCCCACTGCAGTGATCTGTATGGAATGTAGCGGCTTCACAGGCGCTCTCCTTGTGCATAAAACATAATGCCTATAATTATTACAATTTAGAAAATTTTGTCAATATTGACACAAAAAGACCATACTGTTATGATTAAGTCAAGTCTGGATGCACCTTTGAAGCATCTCATCCCCATCTGTATGAGGAACCTACCTATGGATACCATTGACAATTTGGATATTGATCACTTGATTTCCCTCTTTGACGCAAGCACCCTCAGTGAGTTCGAACTCACCTCATCCCGATATACCGTAAAGCTCAAACGCGAAGTGCATGGCGAAGGACGAACCGTCGCCCCAATTGCAGCACCGCAAACGACGAAACGCGTGGAACCGCCGAAGCAGGAGGGTCCTGCAACCGAGGTGATCACAAGCCCCATCGTGGGTACGTTCTACCTTACCCCGGCTCCGGATGCCCCCCCCTACGTGACCGTTGGTACGAAAGTGCATGAAAATGGGGTGCTGTGCACCATCGAGGCCATGAAGCTGATGAATCAACTCGAAGCTGAATATGCCTGTGAAGTGGTTGAGATCCTGGCCAAACCCGAGCAGATGGTGGAATTCGGCCAACCCCTGTTCAAGGTAAAGCGGATATGATCAAATCGATTCTGATCGCCAACCGAGGTGAGGTCGCCGTACGCATTGTACGTGCTTGCAAGGACTTGGGAATCAGAACCGTGGTCGCATACTCGAGTGCAGATGCCCGGACCCAAGCCGTGCGGATGGCCGATGATACCGTGTGTATCGGGCCTGCTCCCTCACAGGAAAGTTATCTGAACAGCAAGAATCTCATCGTTGCCGCCTGCCTGAAACGATGTGACGCCGTCCATCCGGGGGTGGGCTTTCTCAGTGAGAACGCCGCCTTCGCCAAGGCGGTTGAAGAAGCCGGTCTGGTCTTCATCGGACCGAAAAGCGAGACCATCGCTTTGTTGGGAAACAAAGTGGAGGCCCGCAAGGTCGCCCTGAAAGCAGGACTTCCCATCACCCCGGGCAGCAAGGAAGCCATCACGGATCTGGAAGATGCCAAACAGACGGCAGGTCAGATCGGCTATCCGATCATCCTCAAGGCTGCCAGTGGCGGGGGAGGAAGAGGAATGCGCATTGTGCGCAAGGAATCCGACCTGGCTGGGGCACTCGCCCTTGCCCGCAAGGAAGCCCTTCTGTTCTTCGCCGATGATTCGGTGCATATGGAACGGTACCTCGAACAACCCAGACATCTGGAAATCCAATTGCTCAGCGACGGCAAGGGCACGGTGCTCCATCTAGGGGAACGTGATTGCTCGGTACAGAAGAATCATCAGAAATTATTGGAAGAGAGTCCCTCTCCCATCCTCAGTCCCAGCCTCAGGGAAGCAATGTGTGCTGATTCCGTACGCTTGTTCAAGGAATTGGGGTATCGCGGGGCGGGAACGGTGGAATTCCTTGTTGAACAGGATTCCTATTATTTCATGGAAGTCAATGCGAGATTGCAGGTTGAGCATCCGGTCAGCGAGCTGGTCAGCGGCCTGGATTTGGTGCAGGAGCAGATTCGCATCGCCCAAGGGAAACGGCTGGGGTATACACAAGAGGACATCCGCTTTCATGGGTATGCCTTGGAATGTCGCATAAACGGCCTGAGTGCCGGAACGCTTACCAAGTTCGTCATGCCCGGCGGACCGCATGTACGCTTCGATACCTATCTGGAGGAAGGAGCTGTACTCAGTCCCTACTATGATTCCTTGATCGCAAAGATCATCGTCCATGCACCCAACCGGGACCAAGGGTTGGCCATCATGCTGCGCGCTCTCTCGGAGGTCTGCATCGAAGGGGTGAAGACCAACCTGGAAGAGCAGAAGCAATTGATCAAGAGCAGGCCGTTCACCAGCGGACGGTTTGGGACGGACCTGTATGCAAAGGTCTGTGAACAGGAGAAGAAATAACATGGCAGTACTCTGTCCCCAGTGTCAGAAGGAAGTTGAGTTGGATGCATTAGGCATCTGTCCTTCCTGTTCCTACTATTTTCCCCTTACCCCGAAACAACGTATTTCCTTGATCGCCGACCCTTCTTCCTTCGTCGAGATGGCCGGTGAAATGCGTTCGGTCAACCCCATCTCCTTGGAAGGGTATGAGGATAAACTCAAGGAGAATGAGAAGAAATCTTCGCTCAATGATGCGGTGACCATCGGTCGTTGTACGATCGAAGGCGATCCTGTGGTGGTGGGCGTCATGTCCTTTTCCTTCATGGGCGGCAGTATGGGATCGGTGGTGGGGGAGAAGATCACCCAGGCCATGTTGGAGGGAGCCCTTTCCAACCAACCGGTCATCCTGTTTACCGCCAGCGGCGGAGCCAGGATGCAGGAAGGCATCTTCAGTTTGATGCAGATGGCAAAAACCGCCAGTGCTGCAGCATTGCTTGAGGAAACCCACACCCCCTTGTTCCTCGTTTTGACCAATCCTACAACCGGAGGGGTCACCGCTTCCTTCGCCATGCTCGGTGATGTCATTCTTGCCGAGCCGGGTGCGATCATCGGCTTTGCCGGCCCGAGGGTCATTGAGGGAACCATCAAGGAAAAACTTCCCGAGGGGTTCCAACGTTCGGAGTTCCAGATGCAGAAAGGGTTCGTCGACGCCATGGTCGAGCGCTCACAGTTACGGGAAACCCTTTCCTTTTTGATCAAGACCCATTCCAAGAGAGGATTCGAGCATGCATGAAGAACAGAAACCGGACTTGAAGCAATCCCTTGACCATATGGAAACCTTGGCGGAACAGCAAGGCAGCCAGGAGGGTTTGTCCTCTTGGGATTGCGTAGTGCGTTCCCGTCAACAGGGAAGACCGGGGGCGAAAGCCTACATCGACTTGATCTGTGACTCTTTCATGGAATTGCATGGGGACCGCCTCTATGGTGATGACCCGGCCATGATCGGGGGCATCGGCATGGTGGAAGGGAAGGCTATTACCTTCATTGGGAACCGCAAGGGTGCCAATTTCCGGGAAAACGTCCTGTGCAACTATGGGATGAGCAACCCGGAAGGGTATCGCAAAGCCCTGCGCCTGGCAAAACAAGCTGAGAAATTCGGACGACCGATCGTCTGTTTCATTGATACCCCCGGTGCATATCCCGGCCTTGGGGCGGAGGAACGAGGCATCGGGGAAGCCATAGCGCAGAACCTGAAGGTGTTTTCCACCCTCAAGACCCCGATCTTGGTATTCATCATCGGCGAGGGGGGAAGCGGCGGAGCATTGGGAATCGGGGTGGGAGACAAGCTGTACATGCTCGAGCATGCCGTGTATTCGGTCATCACCCCCGAGGGGTTTGCCTCCATTCTGCTCAGGGATCCGAGCAAGGCCAAGGAAGCCGCCGAAGCGATGAAGATGACCGCTCGGCATCTGAAGGAATTCTCGGTCATCCATGACATCATTCCCGACCGCAATGCAGAGGAAACCGCAGCCTTGATGAAGCAGACGATCCTGCGAGATCTGGAAAATCTGTGCAGCAAACCCGCCCAGCACCTGGTCCGCTACCGGATCAAGAAGATCCGAGGCATCGGAGAGGTGTCCGGAGGCAAGGAATGGTGGCAACCGCTGCTGGGAGTATTCTCCAAGACCGAGAGCCTGCGTTAGATGGTAACCGCTTTCTTCTCCAAATCCCTGAGTCCCGGGACGAAGAAGAAAGTGGTCAACAAGGTGGAAAGGGCATCTGAAACAGGTGCTGCCCACAGGATGCCCTCAAGACCGAAGAAATGGGCGAAGATCAGGATGGATGGGATCAGGATGAGGCCCTGCCTCGACAGAGTGAGCGTCAAGGCGATTCTACTCTTGCCGATGGCTTGGAAGAAATTGCCTGCAATGATCTGATACCCTACCAACGGGGTGAGCAGGAACCAGCGCTTGAGCGCGAACGTCCCCAGATTCAACAAATCCGGCTGTCTGTTGAACATCCCCACCAAGGCTGTGGGGAAGAACCGGGTTGCCAGATAACCGATCAACATGACTGCCGTCGCACTGAGAATGCCCAGTTTGGCTGCCTGCTTGACCCGGTCATACTGCTTTGCCCCGAAATTGAAGCTGATCAAGGGCTGGACCCCTTGGTTGATGCCGATGACCGGCATGAAGATCAAGGTCTGCAGACTGTTGACGATTCCCATCGCCGATATTGCCAGATCCCCGCCGTTGAGGATCAGCGTACGGTTGAGGATGATGTTGAGCAGGCTGGAGGTGATCTGCAGGACGAATGCCGGAAGTCCGAGGATCGTGAAGGATTTGATCACCGAAGCTTGCAGATGAATCGTTTTTACCTCCAGCTTGACCCTGCTCCGGTTGCCCAGAAAATAGGAAATCACCCAGATGGTGGAGACACATTGGCTGAGTACCGTGGCAAAGGCCGCTCCGGCCATTCCCCAATTCAAGGCATAGATGAAGATGGGATCGAGTACGATGTTGGTGCCGGCTCCCAGGAGCATGGAAAGCATCGCCACTTTGGGATTCCCGTCCGCCCTGATGAAGTTGTTCATCCCCATGTTGGTAACTTGGAAAATTGAGCCGAAGAAGATGATGCGCATGTAACTGGTTGCATAGGGGAGGACCGTCTCACTGGCTCCGAAGAGCACCAGGATCTTGGAGAGAAAGAGCTGGCCGATGATCATGAAGAGCAACCCGCCGGTGAGCAGCATGAACAGGGCATTGCCCAGTACCTGCTCGGCATCCTCGGTTCGCTTCTGTCCGAGACGGATGGAAAAAAGTGTGGAACCGCCGATGCCGAACAACACGCCCATAGACATGAGAATGATCATGATGGGAAATCCGATGGTAATCCCTGCGATGCCGTTGGCACCTAGGGTAGGGCTGTTGCCGATGTAGATGCGGTCTACGACGTTATAAAGGGCGTTGACCAACATGCCCACGATGGCGGGCACGCTGAAGCGGACCAGAAGTTTGGGGATGGGTTCGATGCCGAGTGGATTGGCATGCTCGAGTGATCTATTCATGGTATTCGGTATACTCCTGCTGTGTATAGTCGATGATATTCTTGATATTGGAATAGAGCTCTGCATATGACTTCTCTCCGAGAAACGTTGCTATGTTTCTGCTCCAATTCTGTATGACCGATATGATATCGTGTTGCAAGACACGAGCATTCTCGGTGAGGTGGATTCGGTTGCACCGTTTGTCCTCAGTATCCTGTTCCCGGTTGACATATCCTTTTTGTTCAAGAACCTTTACTGTTCGGGCGGTGGCCGCCTTGTCGATGTTCAGGGCGGCTGACAAGGCTTCCTGCGTCTGACCTTCCTCTTGGTAGAGGGACATAAGCAAGCCCACCTCTCCGCTGGTGAGGTTGTACGGCTTGAGTTGCGTATTGAGGTAGATCTGGTTTTTCCGGTAAAGGATCGCGATCAAACGACCGAGGCTGGGGATCATGGAAGGGAATATACCGATAAATGGTTGACATGTCAACTGTATGAAATCATCGGTATTTCCCCTGTGTTGTGCTATACTCTATCCATGCATGAAACACCCACCATTGCCATGATGTACGACTTTGACAAGACGTTGACCACCAAGGATATGCAGGAATATACCTTCATCCCCAAGTTGGGTATGCACAGCGAACAGTTCTGGCAGAAATCCAATACGCTTGCCCGTACGCAGGGTATGGACCGCATTCTGGCCTACATGAAGGTGATGCTGGACGAGTCACGGATGCATCAACAACCCATACGACGCAGCGACTTTGTCAATCTGGGGAAGGAATTGGAATTCTTCCCCGGGGTAACGACATGGTTCGACCGCATCAATGCCCTGGGCAGAAAACTGGATCTGAACATTGAGCACTTCATCATCTCCTCGGGGTTGAGGGAGATCATCGAAGGATCCGCCATCGGCTCTTCGTTCCGTCGCATCTATGCCTGTGAGTATTTCTACGATGAGAACCAAGTGGCGGTATGGCCGAAGCTTTCAGTGAATTATACGGCCAAGACGCAGTTTTTGTTCCGTATCAACAAAGGGGTGTTGGATGTGTTCGAGGATGCGCAACTGAATGCCTATACCGCAGAATCCGAGCGTAGTGTTCCGTTTCGGAACATGATTTACATCGGGGATGGGCTGACTGATGTGCCCTGCATGAAACTGGTCAAACAGAACGGGGGCGTCAGCATCGCTGTTCACGCACCAGGGAAGGAGGAGACAAGCCATCGTTTGATGCGCGAGCAAAGGATTTCCTTTTTCACGGAAGCCGATTACACCGAAGACGGACAACTTTATTCCTTGGTTTCCAATGTACTTCGCATGATGCAGGCGCAGAATCAACTGCAGGCATCGTACACCCAGATGAAGCAACTCTCTACAGGCCCAGACCCCGCTGCATCAAGATAGAAAGCACTTCCATCCCTTTGCGCGTCGGGTGCAGGTTGTCTGCAAGCATCCCGTCACCGCAGGTGATCGGATACAACGCCAGGTCGATGAGGTGGGTTGTAGGATGACCGGCCACTTCCTCCCTGATGATTTGTGCCAATTCCAACTGGTTCCAACCATGCATGTTGGTTTCTTCCAATGTCCGGTCGGTACGTTGCAGCGGTGTACAGAAATAAAGGGAGCTTTTGGTATGACGGGCAACCATCGACGAGACAAGCTGGTGATAGGCTTGGGTGAAAACTTCCTTGGTTACCGGAAGATCTGCCTGGCCCCAGTCGTTGGTCCCCCCGAATACAATGATGATATCCCCACCGAGGCGAGCCTGGCGCTTCTCGTCCTGAAAACAGGATGTCAGGGGTCTGAGTCCGGTCCTGCTGATCCTGCTGCCCGAGTATGATTCGTTGACGACCAGTTCGAGTCCGGTTCTCTGCATCAGGATGTGCCACCAGGTATGCTCAACCTTGGTCACGTCCACCCCTTCCTTGGGATAGAAGAGTTCGTTTTCGACCGGGACGAATCCTTTGAAGGTGGAGATGGAGTCGGCAAGTAGGGAAAAGGTTGGTTTCGTCATGCCGGCAGTGTATCCCAGCTCTTTGCCTCGCTCAAGGGTGTATGGTATGCTTCTTCGTATGGATACGAAGATTTCATTGGTGGAACGGGGTGCATTGCAGAAGGTTGGTTCGGTGTTTGTCGAGGCGTTCGGCCATACTCCGGCTTTACTTATTGCCGATGGCAATACGCTGAGGGCCGGCGGGTTTGAAACGGTCCGATCGTTGGAAATGGCGAATGTGGAAGTCCAGCAGTACTGTTTTCCTGCCTTGCCTCAACCCTATGCCGATGAACATTCCATCGCGTTGGTGCATCAGCTTCTGCAGCAGGAGAACCGCATTGCGGTGGTGTTGGGTTCCGGTACACTCAATGACATGGTAAAACGTGCCAGTTACGAGTTGGACCGCCCCTACATGGTGGTGGCTACCGCTCCCTCCGTTGATGGCTATACCTCCTATGGGGCCGCAGTCTCGGTGGGGGGCTTCAAGCAGACCCTTCCTTGTTCAGCCCCCTTGGTGGTGCTAGCCGATACGGATGTACTCAGTGATGCCCCGCCTGCCATGATCGCCAGCGGGTTTGGGGATTGCATGGCCAAGTATACCGCTGGCATGGATTGGATATTGGCCGATTTGTTGGGTGTCCAGCCCATCCGTACCGATGTCTGGGACATGGTGCAGATCCCCCTGCGCAAGGTCTACGCACAGCATCAGAGAATTGCCCATCGGGAGAGTCAGGCGGTCGGGTTGTTGTTCGACGCCTTGTCCGCAAGCGGCTTTGCCATGCAGGTGATGCACGATTCCCGACCGGCGAGCGGAGCCGAACATTTGATCAGCCACATCTGGGAAATGGAACATCTAGAGAAGGATGGTGTTCCGGTAAGCCACGGTTTCAAGGTAGCGGTCGGAACGTTGGCTGTCACCCGTCTCTACCATGCGTTGTGTTCTCTGGATGTTTCTGCATGCGTAGGCAGACCTATGGAGAGCTGGGAGGAACGCGAGGCATCCATCCGCGCTTTTTTTGCCGATCCCCTGGTCGCCGAACAAACGCTTGTCATAGCCAAATCCAAGTTCCTGGAAGGCAAAGCCTTGGAAGATCGCAGACGTGCTCTGCTTGCATTGTTGCCGGAATTGCAGGATCGCATCGCAGCTCAGCTGCCTGCCTATCATCAGTTGGAGGAAGCAATGCAATTGGTGCACTGCCCGATTCGTCCCCAGGAGGTAAACGCGACCATGGAGGATTTGAAACGTGCGGTGACAGGAGCCCAGATGATACGCAATCGGTATACGGTGTTGGATTTGTATTATGAGCTCGGCTTGTTCGATCTCGCGCTGCAGTTGCTTTAGGGCATGGAATGTTTGGGATGGACTTGCAGTCCATCAGTTTCAAACCGGTCGTTTTTCTGGTTTGAGGAAAAAAGGGATCTTGCCACTCGATTACATCTCTTGCAATCCTGGCTAAAATCACAGGTTCTACATTGTTCCAAATGTATGATAAGACGGACAATTTCTGTGAATGATTTTTATGCGATATCTCTTTGATGATCAATGTTTGCCAATACGTGATTTGCATTTCGGATGGCTCGTTCCAGTCCATTTTTCTTTTCCAGAGTAGGAAAAAAATTAGATTCGGTAAAATATGCTTCAGTCTTTGTATAGTGTGGCATATATCGATGTAATTCTCTTGCGATTGAGGAATAGGAAAGGTAAGTACCCCCTTGTGGCGCATCGAGGAAATGCATGACAAACCAAATTTCTATACAAGGGTTGCTTACAATGGGGATTATTGTTTCAGGTAATGTATTACAAATTTTCTGGAATGTGCTGAATTTTCTTTCTCGAAGTATGGCATCAATATCGAGAACGCAAAATACCAAATCATACGCTTGTGAATGTAATTCTTTTGCTTTTTTTGAAGATGTATTGAAAATCCGAATGCTTGGGTAAGTCTGGTTTATGAGAAAAAGAATATCTTCGCTTCTTCGTATGTAGTCGAAATACATCCATTCCGTCAGTCCTTCCCCGACAATGGCAATAGACTTTTTCAGCGTTCTTTTTCTCATTGTTCATCCTTGCCAATGAAAGGGTTGCCTAAGATGGGTTTTGCGCCCAGTTTTCCAGCACGGTAAAAATTTGATACTTTGATATTCTTATGTAGGCTGAAAGCTTGGGCACTGTAATATTCACTTGCACCGTTTTCATCTTTCTCACAAAACCAAATCATATCATTTCGCATATAATCCTGTTCCATGATGTATGGTGCATGTGTTGAAGCAAGAATTTGTGAATTGGGAGCATTCAAAAGAAACATCTGTAAGAAGAACGTGACCAAATCCGGATGCAGTGATGATTCCAGTTCGTCTATGGCAACAGAATGTGATGAAGAAATCAGTTCATGGAGGACCCCACCGAGACCGAAATATCGCAATGTTCCCTGAGATTCTTCTTCGGCAACAATCGGATGAACACCTTTTGAAGTTTTATGCAGGAAATGCAACTCATTGGATTCGAACTGTTTTTCTTTGCTGAGCTGCTCGATAAGTCCTTTGGGAGCGCCTTGTTCCAGTAGGTTATTGAGCATGTCCTCGTCAACAGAAATTGTATTGTTACGGATTTCCAAATCGCTGATCTGGAAATCTGCTTTTTCAAGAAATGAGACATAGAACTGTTTTCTCTTTGCATTGTTTGTCAAACGATTGATGCTCCAATTCCGTAGTAATACTTTTGGGGTAATGAGCGGAAGAAGATCCGCCTTGAAATACCTGACGACGGCATCCAATGATGGGGAATGTATGTTGCTTTTTTGGTATGCAAAGAGTACGGTTGTATTCTCGATTGTATTTCCGTGCAGTATGGTCTTCTCCTTCGAGGAGAGCATGCTTTTTGCCCCTATGCTGAGTTTTGAGGTCTTGAGCTTCTGGTCATATGAACGACTGAAAAGTGTTGCAATTCTTCCTTCTGGGCTATAGCGCAATGACTCATAATGAATTATCTTGTCGTCTAGAGAGATAGAATATTCATACCGAATTGAATCAATATAGAAAACAAGAGAGAATGTTCCTTTTTGTTTCTGAGTCTCCTCGTCGAGTAGGAATGGGACGAATCCTGTTTCTTCATCCTTTGTATCCGGACCGGAAAGAGCGAGATTACGTAAGAAATCGAGAGCCTGCAACAAGTTCGATTTCCCTGAGGCATTATATCCATATAAAATGCATAACTTCAACAATCTAACAGAATCATTCACCTGCGTAGAGAGGTAGTCATCTGAACCTGTATGGAGTTTGTTGTTGGCAAGAAAACTCATGGTCTGTTTTGTCTTGATCGAACGATAATTTTCTACAGAAAATTCTTGAATCATGTTTATATCCTTAATAAACGTACAAAAATTACGTATATAGTAATTATAGATTCAATTTATTAAAAATACAAGGAATTTCAATACATGCTGTATGTCTGCCTTGGTTCATTGCAGACAGTCCATCACCTCAGCACACCATGCATAGCTTTCAGCATGGTATTCTTGACAGAAGGATTGGTCATCGTATACATTTTCAGTAACAATTTTGTACCAGATGCATCAGTATCCCCGACAGAAAACGGGTAAAAGACAGCTGAGGCCTTTCATCTCAAACATGAGAAGTATGTACCTTGTCGTACTCCTGCTCCTGTCATTCGGTTTGCCCGCCGCCCCCTTGAAACTAACCGGACTTTCCCAATCCTACGGGTTGTACGAAACCATCGTCGAAACTGAGGAGAGAACTTGGTCCACCATATTTGACTTCACCTCATCAATTATGGATTTTCGTTTGGGATACCGTGACCGGCTTCCCATCCATGACCTTTCATTGCAGGTTGATTTTCCCTTCATCCGGCCGGACGGCAGTCTTTCGCCGGCTTTTGTCCTGTATATGCATGGTTCGTTTGGGAAGCTCGATGCCTTTTTGTATGATGGGGTGCTGGCGTATGCATACCGATGGCAATTGGTACGGAGAGGATACGAGTTAGACTTTTCCTTTGCCCTCGGCTTGCAGGAAAGTCTGACGTTCCTGCCGTTTCTTGATGAGCCGTTGCAAACCAGCAGTCCCTATTATGGGGCAACGCTTTCCCTCGCTACCCCGCAAGGACTCAAGCTTTGCGTCCTGCTTGCAACCAACACCCTGTTCGAGTATTCAGCACAGGCCATGCGCCCGATCATCCAGGCCGATGCGATTTGGCCGTTGTCCGATTCCTTCTCGATCGGCTGCTATGCAGCACTCCGGTTTTCCGACCAACCGCCTGAATCGGTCATATTCCTATCCCGGGAGGTGAGCGTCTATGCCCTGTGGACGAACAGGTAACCTGCAGGCCCATTTTCTCTTGGTCATCCTATGCACGAGTATGTTGCTTTTTGCCGGCTGTTCGCCGCGCATTGAGTGGAATGCCCCGCGTGGGGATTTCAGAGAGATGATCGATACCTCCAGTAACGCTGAGCAGTTTTCCTTTCTGGTCGTAAGCGACATACATTTTGGCAGGATGAATGCCGGTGTGTATTGGGAAACCGATACATTTTTGAAATGGCTTGATGCCTATCAAGCGGAGCATCCCTTGGCGTTCGCCGTAAATCTGGGGGACTCGACCTCAAACTCAGAGGAATCGGAATACCTGCAGTTCGCCGATTTCACCCGGATCTTATCAGATACATCCATTCCCCTGTATTCTGTTTTGGGAAATCATGATGTCCGTGGCCAAGGCCGCTCGTATTACCGAGCCTACATCAACGAGTCGACCACCAGACGATTCAGCTATGGCGGGATCTCCTTCTATTGCTTGGACAGCGGCAACCTCAGCTTGGGAAAGGAGCAACTGCAAAATCTCAATGATGCAGTGCGTACGGACCCGAATCCGAAGATCTTTCTCTCCCATGTCCCGTTTTACGGTGCTCCCCAGATGGTGTATTTCGCATTGGGTGATCCCTATGAGCGGGCCCAGCTCGTGCAGATGATGCAGCAGAACAAGGTGGGTCTGGTGCTCAGTGCCCATTTGCACCTGCTCGATCATCTGCATCGCTTTACTTCCCAGGCTGCAGAATTCGTCTGTGGTTCGTTCCATGGGCGTGACGATGTGTTGGAAACCACGGTGCCTACTTGGTATGTCTGTACCTACGCCCCCGACACCCACACCTTGTCGATCATCCGCTATACGGTGGACAGAGTGCATCAGGTGTCCGGCGGTGAAGTCGCTGCCATTCCGTTGCCTTGAGCCCGCTTATGGGATTTCTTCTCCCCACACTTCCAGTTGGGTGAGGGCCGGGAAGGGCGAACCATCATCAGCTTTCAGCAGGTTTTTGAGCGTAAGGCTGGTGCAAATCGTGCTCGTGAGGGAAAAGCATTGGGGACGTGCCGTTTGGGAAAGCGTGAGGATCCGAGCGGTTTTCTGATCAAATTCAACGGTGGCTTCGGTCCACCAGCTGTCATGCGGCCAATCGGCACGAAGGGTGATGCACAGTTTTCGTACGGAAACAGGACGGGCAAAATCGAGGTGCAGGGCGGCATCGGCTCTGCGGTTGATGCCCCAGCTGGTATAGGGGTATTGTCCATGCCCTTCATTGGCAAAGATGCCGTCGATGGCGTTGCGCCCGGCGAATATCATTTCCCCGCGGGTTTCCACGTTTGCCTTGATATGCGGGAACATGCCTTTTGTCTGTGCATGGTCATAGGGATTGCAGGCAAGGTTTCTGATGCCAAGCGCAGCGTCCACGGTTTCCAAGGTGAGATAGTGCAGATCTCCTCTGAACGCCGAGGGTGGATAGCAGGTTCGTTCCGCTTCCCGTATGGGGATCGTGTACTCAGCCTCATCAAGCAGGTAGACGATGTGCCTGCCCATACATTCATCGAGCTGGAGGTAATGACAACCAGGTGTATCAACCCGTATCCTTACCCGGTCGCCCTTCTTGTATTCACCCTGATGGACCAAGGCAACACCATGTCCACACGGTTTGGAAGACGCAATCGATTCCCCTTGTGCGTTCACGATCATCAAATCCATACCGACCTCCGTGTCTTCTGTACTCTATCACAGTCGGCTTCTGCTTGACAGAGCGGCCCTGTTCATCCATCGTTATGGTATGGATTGTACGTATTTGGGCCATAGTGCATTTTTGGTGGAGACTGATGAGGAGTATCTCCTGTTTGATTATACCAAGGGAGCACTCGCGCTACGACTTGAAGACAAACCGCTGTTGGTATTCGCCAGTCACCGGCATGGGGATCATTTTCATGCCTCGATCTTCGATCTGGCGAAGCGGAAGGGTCGAACCACCTTCGTCCTTTCTTCAGATATTCCCGCTTCCCAGGTCCCCTCTTCCTGTCACGTGCGTTGGATGGGACCGTATGAGGAGAACATGGTCGACCACGTGGCGATACGCACCCTCAAATCGACGGATGAGGGGGTTGCCTTCATTGTGGTGGTTGCAGGAAAGACCTTGTATTTTGCCGGTGATCTGAATCACTGGCATTGGGAAGGGGAGCGTGATGCATACAATCGGAAGATGGCTTCGGATTATCATGCACAGCTGAAATTGCTTCCCAAGATGTTGGATGTCGCCTTTGTTCCGGTCGATCCCCGGCTGGGGGCATTCTACAATCTGGGTGCCAAGGATCTGGTTGCCCAGGTGCAAGTCGATACCTTGGTCCCCATGCATTTCTGGGGTGACGATACGGTGTGTGTCAAATTGCAGGATGAGCTGAAAGGTTCCGTCAGGACGATCTTGCATCCTGAGAAGGAACTGCAAACATGGAGGAATATATGAATTTTAGGTTTGCACATAATAATTTCAATGTGACTGATCTGCAAACGTCTTTGGATTTCTACCGGGAGGCTCTCGGCTTGGTGGAAGTACGCCGCAAGGAAGCGAGTGACGGTTCGTTCATCCTGGTATTCCTTGGCGACGGATCATCCAAGCATCAATTGGAGCTTACCTGGCTGAAAAACTGGGAAAAGGGAACCTATAATCTGGGTGACAATGAGTTTCATCTGGCTTTCGAGACGGATGATCTGGAAGGAGCCCGGGCGAAGCATCGAGAGATGGGGTGCATCTGTTATGAGAACAAACAGATGGGTATTTACTTCATTGTCGATCCCGACGGATATTGGCTGGAGATCGTACCGAGCAAACACTAGGAAAGCGACCTCCCCCATCTTGTCCTTCCCGGTCGAAAGGGCTATGCTTCGCTCGATTCGTGAGTGGGGAGGATGGGGGGATGGGTTGTACGAACAGGCCGGTCAAGGCCTCGTTTTTGTGTGATGTTCGGCGTGAATTCGATCACTATTCGCCGGCAAAATTTTCAAAGGATTTACTTGCAGGACTGACGGTTACTGCCGTTGCGCTTCCGCTTGCACTGGCCTTCGGGGTAAGCTCGGGCATGGATGCGGCAAGTGGTTTGATTACGGCAATTTTGGCCGGAATCATCATCAGTGCGCTCGGTGGGGCGTCCTATCAGATCTCAGGGCCGACGGGCGCCATGGCTGCGATCCTGATCACCTTGGTGGCAAAGCACGGCACCCAGGGGGTATTCATCGCAGGGTTCCTCAGCGGGTTGATCCTGCTCGCTGCGGCATTGCTGAAAGTCGGTGCGCTGGTGTCGTATATCCCAAGTCCGGTGGTCACCGGTTTTACCAGTGGAATTGCCATCATCATCGCCTTGGGGCAGATCGACAACTTTTTCGGTACGGTCAGCCATGGGGAGTCCGCCTTGGCAAAACTTGCTTCCTACGGGGAACTCGGATTTCCCGTCGACCTGCATGCGTTGCTGTATGGGGCGTTGGTGGTTGCGTTGATGATTCTTTGGCCGAAAAAGTGGAATGCACGCTTCCCGGCAAGTCTTCTGGGCATCATCGTCACGTTGGTTCTGCAGATGGTCTTTGAATTCCCGGTCGATGAGGTGGGGGAAATTCCCCGCTCGCTGTTCGGTGAGAATCGGCTGCAATTAACCCACCTTCCTTGGTCTCAGCTGGGAGAGTTCGTTTCCCCAGCCATTTCCATTGCGGCACTGGGTATGGTGGAGAGCCTGCTCTGTGGTTCTTCGGCGGGGAAGATGAAGGGAGAGAAACTCAATGCAACCCAGGAACTGTATGCCCAAGGTGTCGGGAATGTGATCATTCCCTTCTTCGGCGGTATTCCTGCCACTGCGGCGATCGCCCGAACTTCAGTGGCCATCAAGAGTGGACAACAGACCCGTTTGACCGGCATCATCCATGCCGTGGGATTGCTTGCCTCCATGTTCCTGCTTTCACCGTTCATGAGCAGGATTCCGCTTGCAGCCTTGGCCGGTGTGTTGATGATGACCGCATGGCGAATGAATGAATGGCATGCGATCAAGCAGATTTTCTCCAAGCGCATCAAGACGTCCATCGCCCAGTTTGTAATCACCATGGCCGCTACGGTGGTGTTCGACCTGACGGTGGCCATCATGACCGGAATTTTGTTTTCGATGGTGATGTTCATTATCCGAAGCCATAAGATCTCCATCGAGGTCGACCCGGTTTCTCCTGAATTGGGACAATATGACAAGACGACGAAGGTGGTCTATGTCGATGGTTCCTTGTTCTTCGGTTCACAGGACCAACTGACCAAAACGGTTGAGTCGTTGTTTACCGAACAGGTCCAGAGAATCATATTCTCCCTGCGCGGGGTACCGAACATCGACCATAGTTCGATCAATGAATTTGCTGAAATCGTACGGATGTGCCGAAAACATTCGGTGCAAGTCTATTTCTGTGGTTTGCAACCGCCGGTCATGTCGATGATGAACCGACTCGATTTCCCGCAGTTCGTAGGTCAGGACAAATTCTTCTCGTCGGCGGTGACGGCACTCGAATCGCTTAGGTGAACCGACTGGTGAAAATCCGCTGATACTGTTTCGGGCTCATTCCCATGACCTTGCGGAACTGGCGGGAGAAATAGTTTGGATCCTTGAAGCCGCATGCTTCACTGATTTGTCCCATGGAAAGTCCCCGCTGCTGGATCAGGGAGCAGGCGGTGGCTATCCGTTTGTGGATGTGGAATTCTATCGGGGACAGGCCGGTGCTTTGCTTGAAGCACCGGTTCAGGGTACTGGTGCTCATATTGGCCACTTGTACGAGATCTTCGGTGGTAAGCGGAGTGTCGAGGTGCTGGTCCATGTAGGAAATGACTTCCCAAAGCCTGCGGGCATTCTGGTTGTTTTCCCTCGGCGTCAGGTCATAAATGCGCGAGATGTCGACCAGCAGCTCGAGCAGGTAGGCGAATGCCAGGATTCGTGACCCTGAGCCGGTGCTCTGGTCGTCGGCTTCTTTCTCCAGCAACTGGACCAATGGCAGCAACTCGGCGATCTGGGAAGGGGAGAGCAGGAGGTTGGGAATTCCCGCTTCCTGCAGGAAAAAGGAGCAATATCCAGGCAGTTCGGTCAGGTCGATCATATTGCGACCGATGATTCTTCTGCCGAAGATGATGTTGTACAGCACCAGGTTGTCCACATCCGCATACCCATGCTCCACTCCCGGTGGGACAAAGAATACCGAGCCTTCGCGCAGGAGCAGGGATTCGCTTCTGGTAATATTGACTCCCCTCCCACTTACCACAAACACCAGTTCATCGAATTCATGACTATGCAGGCGGTAGGGGATTTCCGGATCCCGTTTGATTACTTTCAGTTGCATGGTCGGTTCGTAAAAGAATGAGTTCTCGGTAAGGATGGTTTCGCTCATGGCAAAATGGTTGAACATTGCTTCCTGTTTGTCAAGAACTATCCCGGATGGCTTGTCCACTTGCTTTCGGTATGGCACACTGAAGCGACGGATAGGAGGTAGTGCCATGGAGTTATTGCTTGATACCGCCGATCTAGAGCAGATAGAAGAGGCTCTGAAGTATTATCCGATCAAAGGGGTGACGACCAATCCCACCATGCTTGCCAGGCATATGCAACCTGATGTGTCGGGACATCTGAAAGCCATTCGAGCTTTGATTGGAGAGGAGCGGGACCTGCATGTCCAACTGATGGGCCGTGATGCGGATACCATGCTCAGGGAAGCGCATCATTTGGTCTCAATGCTGGGGGAACGTACGTATGTAGCCGTCCCGGTTACCGAGGAAGGCCTGAAGGTCATCAAGCTGCTGGCCACAGAGCAGTTCAACATCACCGCATCGACGGTATTCTCGACCTTGCAGGGAATTCTGGCGATGCTCAGTGGAGCCAAGTACATAGCAGTATTCTACGACCGGATGCTGAATCTGGATATTGATGCCAGTCGGGTCATCAAGGAGCTTGCCGGGCTGCTTTGGACCAATACCAGCAACACGCAGGTTCTGGCTGCGAGTTTTCGTAATGTCGCGGAGGTCACCAATGCATATGCCTGCGGCGCCGGATGTTGCACGGTCAAGCCTGAGTTGCTTCGCACCGGCCTGTGCATGCCTTCCATCACCAAGGCGGTAGAAGACTTTGCTGTCAATTGGCAACAGGTGTATGGGGACAGGAGTCTGTTGGATCTCTAGATTTGCCTCAGAACTTCATCATGCCCCATCGTCCGATGGTTTCGAATCCAAGCCGATGATAGATGGCTCCTGCAACCGGGTTGTCATAGAACAGACAGAGAAAACTCAGACCATCGGAAAAACATGCTTTGCAAAGCTGGTTCACCACCACAGAAGCGTAGCCGCGCTTCCGATAGGAAGGGTGGGTGGCAACTCCGATGACCATGGCTCCACTTGAACTGTTGGCGGTCGTGCTGGCCGTACATACCAGCGTTCCGTCCGCAAATATGCCGTATCCTTGGCATCCTTTCTCGTAGGTATTCCGGATTTCCGACAGTTTTTCCGCCTCATGCTCCAGGTAAGGTTGTGCGAATTCCTCAATGTGTTTGTACAGATCCACGATTTCCTGGGCAAAGGATGCATCGAGTTTCACGACATTCGAATCGGTTTTCCCGGTTTGCTTGAAGCCTGATCGGTCCAACCTGCACAGATAGGTGCCTTGCACCTTGGTGTTGGGGAAATAGGGATGAAACTGCTGCAGAAGTTGTTCCTTGGCGCTCAGCCGTTGCATCGGCTGTTGCCCCAGGAATTCTGAGACCAATTGCAGCGAAGCAGGATATTCCTTGTTGCTGGTCACCATGAAATTGGAGAAATAGCGCAGCAGCAGACAATCCCAGTCATCACCGAACGCATACAGCTCTACATGCTCACTCTCCAGTCCGTAGGCTTCGATATCCCCTTCGATGAACAGGTTCATTTCCTTCTCGTTTGCAATATAGCGAAAGACTGCAGGAATATCCTGATTACTCAATTTTTTGTACATATGCGCACTATACGACGGTCCTTTGCCCATTTCAACTGGATTGACGGCCATTTTCATTTGACCATTTGCAGGCATAGTCCTATGATGATACCCGTTGGGGGAGCTTCATTGCCCTGGTGCGAAGTCAACTTCTCCCCCCATTCTACACTCCCTGGAGGTTCACCATGGACTTCTTGCTGGACGGACTGCTGAACACCACATACAAGCAATTGATCATGTATGGTGTCGGTGGTTTACTCATCTATCTTGCGATCGCAAAGAAACTCGAACCGGCTTTGCTGCTTCCTATGGGTTTCGGTGCCATTCTGGTCAATCTGCCCTTCAGTGGGGCGGTCACCCAGATGATGACCGGTATCGGTGAAGTCCCGGGTATTCTGGATTGGTTGTTCGCCTTCGGCATCGAGGCCGCTGAAGCCATGCCGCTGCTGCTGTTCGTCGGCATTGGGGCAATGATCGACTTCGGGCCGCTTCTGGCCAACCCGAAACTCATCCTGTTCGGGGCTGCAGCCCAATGGGGAATCTTTGCTACGATCAGTCTGGCCTCTCTGCTGGGTTTCAATCTTGTGGATGCCGCCTCGATCGGTATCATCGGGGCTGCAGACGGTCCGACGTCCATCCTTGTCTCCCAGGTATTGGGCAGCAGGTACATCGGTCCCATCGCAATAGCAGCCTATTCCTATATGGCCTTGGTGCCGATCATCCAGCCGTTCGCCATCAAGCTGGTGACCACCAAGAAGGAACGCATGATTAGGATGCCGTACAACCCCCGTACCATCTCAAAACGGGCGAAAATACTCTTTCCGATCATCGTGACCGTCGTTGCAGGCTATGTGGCACCTGCTTCCGTCTCCTTGGTAGGCATGTTGATGTTCGGAAATCTCATTCGTGAATGTACCGTGCTGGACACCCTTTCCACCGCAGCACAAACGGTCTTGGTGAATTTGATCACCCTGCTGTTGGGCATCACCATTGCATCGACGATGAAAGCAGAATCGTTTGTGACCGTCCAGACCATCATGATCATGGCCCTTGGTTTGCTTGCCTTCGTCTTCGATACGATCGCAGGGGTGGTGTTTGCAAAGATTCTCAATCTCTTTGTCAAACAGAAGGTGAATCCCATGGTCGGAGCGGCGGGTATCTCAGCCTTCCCGATGTCCGCCCGGGTAATCCAACGCATGGGACAGCAGGCTGACCCGCAGAATCACCTGTTGATGCATGCAGTCGGAGCCAATGTCGCCGGACAAATCGCCTCGGTCATCGCCGGTGGCGTCATCCTCGGGCTTGTTCCGGGGTTGCTGTAAGGAGGAGGAACCGTATGTCTGAAACCTTTGCCAAATCCTTGGTGCTCATGTTCCAGGGCATGGTCGGCATTTTTGCCGTATTGCTCATTCTCTTTTTCGTAATCCTGGTATTGGGGAAGAAGAAACAGAAAAAAGAGGAGCATTAGTTCTGTAGTGATTCCTCCATCGGTTCCCTGGTAACTGAGAGGAAATTCTTGATTCCGTCAATGGTAGCCTGCAGGTGCTCTTCCATGAGTTGCTCGCAGGCTGCTTTGTCTCTGGTCCGCAGGGCTGAGAGCAAAAGCCGGTGATAACGGATACCGATGGCACAACCGAGCAAGGAAACGATGGTATCCATGGTTGAGGAAAGCACCTCCTCAATCGCTTGGTTTGCTTGGATCAGAATCGCATTCTTGGATGATTCTGCAATTTTCCTGTGGAAGAGATAGTCGGCTTGGCTGAACTTCTTGATGTCGTCATGATGGATCAACATCATGTTGAAGATTTCTTCCAGGTCGGCAAGATCATCGTCGGTGATGCGCTGCACGGCAAGCCCGATGGTTCCTTTTTCCACCACCATACGATATTCCAACACCTTCACCAGATCGGTGCGGTGATCGGCATTCTGCAGGGGGTTCAAGGAAGAAACCGAACCCCGTACCTTGGTGCGTACCACCGTGGTCCTTCCTCCTTGATGAGTCTGTATCAGTCCTACGGCCTCCAGTTGCTGGATGGCTGAACGGACGGTTATCCTGCTTACTCCATATTCTTGACAGAGCTGGTTTTCCGAAGGGAACTTGCTCCCGATTTCCCAAGTTCCCGCTTCAATCCTGTTTTTCAACTTATGATAGATTTGGGCACGCAGCGACTGGGCTTGCTCATTGGTGGTACGCATGGCTTTTTCTCCTTTCCTTTAAACTTATAATACAAGTTAGAGCGGTTTGCAAGCAAAAATATATCGATATATTTATAATTATTTACACACATAATAATGAATATTTAATTAATATCATTGAAAATAGTACACGATTGCAAAATTGTAAAAATTTTTCTTTACAGATGGTATTTTCACTTGTATCATGAGTTCTTAGAAACACCTTCAAAAGGAGATTTGTACGACTATGAAAAAAACAATGGCTGTTCTTGCGCTTGTCGCTGCTGCCACCTTCCTGTTCTTCGGTTGTGAGAAAAAGGCAACCGCTGCTGCCAGTACCACGGGTACCATGCCCGCCGCAACTGTAGCTGCCGCCCCTGCCGCCACCACGGCGACCGCCGCCCCTGCCGCTCCTGCTGCCACGACCACCGCTCAGCAGAAGGCTGCCGTATCGATCAAACAGGAAGTACGAACCGTAAAGCCCGACTACACGATTCGTTTCGCGTATTACGATGCCGCTACCTGGCCCTCGATTTCCAAGACTCCGCTTCCTGAGCATGCCTATGCTTTGGTGTTCAAGAGCATCGTGGAATCGAACTCCAACGGTAAGATTGCCGTCGACCTCTATCCCGGCAACGCCCTCGGCGATACCAAGGCAACGATGGAAATGGCAATGAGCGGTGGTATCGAAATGGTCACCACCACTGGTACCGTTTCCTCCCTGATGCCGGAAACCCAAGTCATTTTCCTCCCGTATGTCTTCAAGAGCGATGAGATTGCTTGGGATTTCTTCGACAACAGTGCGCTTTGGAAGGAAATGACGGCAAAGCTTGAGAAGATCAGCGGCCTGAAAATGATCTCCGTTGGTCAGAACGGGACTCGCCACTTCACCAACAACGTCCGCCCGATCCACACTCCGGCCGACATGAAAGGCTTGAAGTTCCGCGTCATGCAGAGCCCGATTTACGTCAAGATGGTTGAGGCAATGGGTGCTTCCGCAACTCCGCTTGCTTCCGGTGAAATCTACACCGCTTGTCAGACCGGTGTTGTTGATGGACAGGAAAACCCGATCTGGAACATTGCCGCCAACAAGTGGAATGAAGTCCAGAAGTACATCACCCTTGATGGTCACACCTGGAGTGAGAACTTCGTGTTGATGAACGCCGATTTCTGGAATTCCCTGCCTGCAGAGTACCAGCACATCATCGAGATCGCTGCCTACCATGCACAGAATGCTGACCGCGCTGCAGAGGATCTGGCTTCTCGCGTACTCGACTTCGAATCGGTGAAGAACTCCATGGAAGTCTATGTGCCGACTGCTGAAGAACTCGATCAGTTCAAGAAAGCCGCTGCTCCGACCTATGATTGGTTGAGAGGCGAAGTTGGAAACGAAATCGTTGACCGCTTCCTTGCTGAGGTGAAGAAGTCCGAAGCAAAGTTCGGTTGGTAAGTTTGGATGAATTGACGGCCGCTTCTGCGAGGCGGCCGTCGACCCTATAAGAGGTACAGTGTGGTTAAGGTGCTAGATAGGATCAGTTGGGTCCTGGGAAAGATTGCCACCTATGTGGCAACGATGATTTTGATTGGAATATTCCTGGTGATTACCCTGGGCGTCGTAGCCCGTTTCACCAGCCTTCGGTTTGCTTGGACTGAGGAACTTGCCAGATGGGGTCTGGTGAGCTTGACCTATGTGGGCGCAAGTGCTGCGCTTCGCAACAAGCAACACTCCGGCGTCAATTTGGTCATCAATGCGCTTCCTGAGAAAGTGGGAAAAGTCGTGGTGACTATAGCATATCTCGTACTGATGTGCACTGTTGTATTCTTTTTCTTCAACAGTTTTGAGGCAGCCATCAAGGCGACTCGCATCCGGGGGGACATCATCCCTCTTTCCATGAAGTATGTGAAGTTGTTGATACCTGCCAGTTTCTTCATGATGTTTTTCCATCTGGCCTGGGGCTTGGGTGATTTGCTTTCCAGCAAGGGAATCTCTGGAAAGACGATAGGACTATAAAAGGAAGGGGCCATGAGTATTCTTATCCTGGTTTTTGTGCTTGCAATGGTTATCGGTATTCCCATTGCATTCGTCTTGGGAGTCTCCTCCCTCTATTATTTCCTGTTCTTGGGGAATATTCCCTTGAGTATGATCGGCCAGAAAATGTACAGCGGCATCGACAACTATGTGTTGTTGGCCATCCCGTTTTTCATTCTCGCCGGTGAATTGATGAACCGTTCCAAGATCACCGATGCCCTCATCAATTTCTCAGGCATGCTGGTAGGGAGAATTCCCGGTGCATTGGCTCAGATTAATATTGTGGCAAGTGTGTTCTTTGCAGGCATCACCGGCAGCGGTGTCGCCGATACAGCCGCCCTTGGATCCATCCTGATTCCGGCTATGGAGAAGGAAGGCTATACTCCTGCATATGCAGCTGCGGTAACCGTTGCTTCTTCGGTCATCGGGCCCATCATCCCCCCCAGTGTCGTCATGGTCATCTATTCCATGGCTACCGGTGAATCGGTGGGAGCCTTGTTTGCGGCAGGGTATCTGCCCGGTATTTTGGTTGCGTTTTCCTTGATGGTGCTTTCTTATTACTATGCAAAGAAGCACAACCACCCCAGGAGAACCAGCAGGATTCCGATGAAGGAAGCCTTGTTCACCTTGAAGGAATCGATCATAGGCCTGATGTGTCCGGTCATCCTGGTTGTGGGTATTTTCAGTGGGATATTCACTCCCACCGAAGCGGCGGTCATCGCATGTCTCTATGCCATCATCGCAGGTTTGTTCCTGCTCAGGACCATGACGCTCAAGGAAGTCTTCGACAGCTTTGTCAGTGCAGCGGTTTCCTCTTCGATCACGTTGCTGGTCATTGCCTTGGCCAACTTGTTCGGTCAGGTTCTGGCATTGGAGAAGATCCCCAGCTTGATCGCCAACTTCATGCTCAGTCTGACTACCAACAAATTCATCTTCCTGTTGATGGTAAACGTGTTCCTCCTGTTCATGGGTATGGTCATGGATCCCGGTGCAAGTGTCTTGATCCTGGCCCCGATCTTCCTCCCGATTGCGCTCTCGCTTGGCATCCAGCCTCTGCATTTCGCCATTGTCATGCTGGTCAACCTGAACTTCGGACTCATTACGCCACCGGTGGGTACCTGCCTGTATGTGGCGGCTCCTATAGCCAAGTTGAGTATCGAAAAACTATCAAAGGCGGTTTTGCCGTTCCTCAGCGTCGAGTTGATCGCGCTGTTGCTCTTGACGTATCTTCCCGAACTGACGCTCGTTGTACCCCGTCTGCTCGGATATATCTATTAAGTTTCTGTGAAAGAAGGGTTGTAAGATGAAAGCATTATATTATGTGGGTGACAAGCAGATGGAGATGCGGGATATTCCCCAGCCGGTCTGTAAGGCGGGCGAATATCTGATCCAGGTCAAGGCCAACGGCATCTGTGGTTCCGATTTTGAAGGCTATATGGGAAAAACGGGCCGGAGAACCGCCCCGATGATCATGGGCCATGAGTTTTCCGGTGTCATCGCACAGGCTCCCTCCAAAGGCCGCTATCAGGTAGGCCAGAAGGTTGTGGTATTCCCCAAACCGTATTGCGGGGAGTGTGAATTCTGCAAGAAGGGGATGGTCAATGTATGTCCTGCAGGCATCTGCATGGGTGTGCTCGACTTCAATGGTTCCATGTGTGAATACGTTGCCATTGAGGAGAAATATCTGCTGCCGTTTGACGGAATTTCCTACAACGAAGCAGCATTCACCGAACCGCTGGCCGTAGCCTACCGCTCGGTGTACAAGATCAGCGACGAAGAACTGCAGGAAGCCGAGTATACGATCATCATCGGAGCGGGAACCATCGGTCTGCTTGCCTTGGCGTTGCTCAAGTATCGAAACGCAAGGAATGTGATCATCAGCGATGCAACGGATTTCCGCCTTGAGGTTGCCAAACAGTTGGGGGCTGATTATGTGATCAATCCCCGCACAGAGAAATTCCAGGAAGCCATCGACCGCATTACCAAGGGCAAGGGTTGTGATTTCTCCATCGAGGCGGTAGGCATCGCCCCCACTGCTCAGAACTCCTTGGAGTGCCTGAAGATCGGAGGTACTGCCGTTTGGATCGGCAATGCTGCAAAGACCGTTGAGATCCCGATGCAGAAGATTGTCACCCGAGAGCTGAAGATCAAGGGCAATTATGTCTATGATCTCGATGGTTTTTCGGACAGTCTGCGGCTTCTGAGCGAGCAGAAGATCAACATCAAGCCCCTGTTGACCAACGTATACCCGTTGGAAGAAGGGGTGCAGGCATTCAAGGATTTGGAAAACAACCGCGACGGCAAGATGCTGAAGGTAATCCTGGAGAGCTGAACATGCACGTAGAGAACAAGGTTATTCTGATTACCGGCGGCGCCGGCGGGCTTGGTATGGAGATGGGAACGGTGCTGAGTGGAAACGGAGCCCGGGTCTATCTGCTGGACCTCAACGAGGAGAGCGGGAAGAAAGCTGAGGCAGCGCTGGCACATTTGCCGGGCAAGGTCAGTTTTCTGAAGATGGACATCACCGTGGAGGAGGAGTGGCAACGTATCACCTCCTTGGTGATCGAGCAGGAAGGAAGGATTGATGTACTGGTGAACAATGCCGGGATCAACATCCGAAAGCCTATTGAGGAGATGAGCATCAATGAATTCAATACGATGATGCTCGTCAACGTAGGCAGCGTTTTCTTGGGGACGAAGTATGTGTTGCCGCTCATGCGCGAAGCCGGGGGCGGTGCGATCATCAACACTTCCTCGGTCTGCGGCTTGATCGGCCATCGCTATACTCCCGAAGCATACACCACCACCAAGGGTGCGGTTACGCTTCTGACCAAATCAATTGCAAGCCGGTATGGACATGAGAACATCCGGTGCAATTCCATCCATCCCAGTACCGTCGATACCCCGTTGGTACAGGAGATGTTCAAGGATCCGGTCAAAAAACAACAACGGCTCGATGAGGTGCCGTTGGGGCATCTCGCCACTGCCCGTGATGTGGCCAATGCGGTGTTGTATCTGGCAAGCGACGAAGCTTCCTTCATCAACGGAGTAGCCCTGCCGGTGGATGGCGGGGTCACCGCTTGGTGAATCGTGAATTAGAATAGCAAGGAGAGAGATGATGAAATATTCTCAAGACGAAATCAGGGAACTGCAACTGAAAGCCATCCAGGTTCGTGCAAACATCCTGGAAATGATTCCTCCGGGAAAGGTGGGACACCTTGGGGGGAGCAGTTCGATCGCGGATGTGATGGCGGCTTTGTACTTCCACACCATGCACGTAAACAAGCACGACCCCAAGGATCCAAAACGGGATCGGCTGATCATGAGCAAGGGCCATGCAGTATTGGTACAGTATGCATGTCTTGCCGAACTTGGATATTTTGACCGCAGTGAGTTGGGAAAGGTGAAGACCTTCAACGGCATGCTGCAGGGACACCCTGATATGGACCGGACTCCCGGCATCGAGGCGGTTACCGGCTCTTTGGGACAGGGCCTTTCCGTTTCCCTCGGCCTCGCCTTGGGGTTGCGGCTGGATAAAAGCGAAAGCCGTGTCTATACGATTCTGGGCGACGGTGAGCTTGCCGAAGGGCAGATCTGGGAAGCGGTGATGGCCGCCAAGGTCTACAAGGCAAGTAATCTGACTGCAGTCGTGGACTGGAATGGCGTACAGGCCACCAGCACAACTGCTGAGATTTTCCCGATCGAGAACCTTGCCGAGAAATGGAAGGCTTTCGGCTGGAATGTCATCGAGATCGATGGCCACGACATGGAGCAGATCCTTGGCGCGCTCGATGCAGCAAAGGCGTATACGGCTGGTCCGTCGGTCATTCTGGCCCATACGGTCAAGGGCAAGTGCTTCCCCTTCGCTGAGGGCAAGGCAAAATATCACAATGCTGCTATGAGCGAGGATGAGTACAAGATCGCTTGGCAGTGCATCGAAAACCTGAAGAAGGAGGTCCAGGCATGAGAACGTCTGACAGTTTGAGAAAGACCTACGGCGAGACTTTGGTCGAGCTGGGAAAAGATAACAAGGATATCGTACTGATGGAAGCTGACTTGGGGAACTCCACCATGTCCAGCCTGTTTGCCGCAGAGTATCCGGAGCGCTACTTCCAGATGGGGATTGCCGAGCAGAATATGGCTTCCACTGCCGCCGGGCTCAGCCTGGCCGGGAAGATTCCGTTCATCAACTCCTTTGCGGTGTTCGCATCCGGTCGTGCCTACGACCAGATCCGTTCCTCCATCACCATTGCCAATCTGAACGTGAAGATCTGTGGTTCGAGCGCCGGTCTTTCCGACTATGGTGACGGCAAGACCCACCAGAGCATCGACGACATCGCCCTGATGCAGGTACTTCCGCACATGACTGTCCTCTCTCCCTGCGATGCCGTGGAGACCGAACAGATGGTCAAGGCGATGGTAGAGGCGAAGGGTCCGATGTACATCCGCATCAACCGCAATGATCTTCCGGTTGTCACCGATCCGAATGCTGAATACCATATCGGCAAGATGACCCAGCTGGTTGACGGCAAGGACGTGGTCGTTTTTGCCACCGGTGTCATGGTCCAGCAATCCCTGGAAGCAGCCAAGCTGCTTGAGAAGGAAGGGATCAGCGTCCGTGTGGTCAATGTCAGCACGATCAAACCGCTTGATACCAAAGCGCTTGAGGCATTTGCCGAGGGCATGAAGGGTGTGGTGACCGCTGAGGAGCATAACATCATCGGAGGTCTGGGAAGCGTGGTATGCAGTGCCCTGTCCAAGAAGCGCCTCCCGATCGAGATGTTGGGAGTGGAGGACCGTTTCGGAACCTCTGCAGAGAATTATTCCATCCTGCTCAAACACTATGGTTTGGAGAGTGAGGATGTCGCCAAGAAAGTCAGAAGCGTTCTGGCTGTCAAATAAGAGGTACAGATAATGAAGATAGGATTCATAGGACTGGGGATCATGGGCAAGCCGATGGCGAAGAACCTGCTGAAGGCGGGCTACGAGCTGGTGGTGAACGACATCAACGAGGCGGCGGT